>JBBSGQ010000134.1:0-8906 GCA_038253965.1 Acidimicrobiales bacterium
CGCGCCCGATTCGGGCGCGACCAGGTAGCCGGTCCCGGCGTTCCGAGGTCTGGGCGGTGGCATTGCCGAACGGTATCGGCCGACGGGTCGGTGCCATGGCCGTGCCACTACCGTGCCGACCATGCCCGCTGGCGCCGAACCGGTCGACGACTGCCCCCTGTGCGAGGCCGCCCGCATCACACAGTGGTTCCACGCGGACGACGTCTGTTGGATCGCCGAATGCGAGATCTGCGCGACCCCGATGGTCGTCTGGCGCAGCCACGGCACCGAGCCGCCGCAATCGGATCACGCTCACATGATGAAGCATCTGGCCGCCGTCGCGAACGCCCAGCTCGGCGACCACTGGGTCGACGGCACGATGCGCAACATCCCGAACCACTTCCACGCGCATGCCCGTCCGACCGGAGGTTTCTTCGGACCGACGGCGAACCGCCGACGGTGACCGACCCGGGCCAGACCGCCCCAGATGCGTCGGTTTCCGTGTTCGACGCAGTCGGTGGCCCCGCCTTGCACCACCGCCGCAACCCCTCTGCTGAACACGTGACACCCTGGCCTCATCCGCGCCGGCGGCGTGCAGCCCCTCTAGCCTCTCCGCCGACGTCCACAGGGAGGACACTCAGCATGAACAAGAGCGAACTGGTAGACGCCATCGCTGAACGCACAAGCGTCTCCAAGCAAGATGTCGACGCGGCGCTCCGCGGGCTGTTCGAGGTGGTGGCCGGTGTCGTCGCCAAGGGCGGCGACAAGGTGACGATCCCGGGCTTCGTCTCGTTCGAGCAGAGCCACCGAGCCGCTCGCGCCGGGCGCAACCCCGCCACCGGTGAGACCATCCAGGTCGCCGCCACCAACACGGCCAAGGTATCCGCCGGTTCCAAGCTCAAGGCGATCGCCGCCGGCAAGGAGCCGCCGCCAAGCTGAGCGTCTCTGTCGCCTCGAGGAGCGCGTGCGCTTGCCACGTTCGTCTCCGTCGGCCCGGCAATGGTGACGGGCCGACGGAGACCGCCAGGTCCCCAACGCTTTAACGCTCGGACTACCGTGGACGTCATGGCTGTCACCCCTCGGGCCGGCGATGAGGCTCCGCCGTTCAACCTCACCGATCAACATGGCGACAAGATCCGGCTGGCCAGCTTCAAGGGCCGCGACGTGTTGGTGTACTTCTACCCGAAGGCCGATACGCCCGGCTGCACGACCCAGGCCTGCGCTTTACGCGACATCGCCGATCGGATCAACGAGACAGTCGTGCTCGGCATCAGTCCGGATCCCGTCGACAAGCTGAGCGCCTTCGACGAGAAGTACGGACTCGGTTTCGCCCTGCTCTCTGATGCTGACCACGCGGTAGCCGACGACTACGGGGTCTGGGGCGACAAGAGCATGTACGGCCGGACCTACCAAGGGGTGATCCGGTCAGCCTTCCTCATCGACAAGTCGGGCCGGGTCAGCCACGCCTGGGGCAAGATCAGCCCCAAGGACACACCGAAGAAGTTGCTCGCCGCGCTTGGCGAACGCTGAGGCCGAGCCCCGGGGGTCAGCGGGGTCCATCGGCTCCGGGTTCAGCGATCAGGTCGGAGAAACGCTTCTCGTTGCGGGCCAACAGCAGGCCGCGCAGCGCAGTGACCCCGCCGACCGCGCCACCCAGCACGAGGAGCCTGCGCAGCCGGCGATGGCGAGGCGGACGTCGGCGCAGCACCATGATCGGCGAGCGTACCGTGACCCCCGGGGGACCGGGAGAACTCCGACTACGCTCGGCCATTCGCCCGGATGGTGGAATCGGCAGACACGGTGGCCTCAAAAGCCACTGCTCGAAAGGGCGTGCGGGTTCAAGTCCCGCTCCGGGCACGGCCACTCGTCGACAGAGCGCCGGTCAGCCGCCGTCGAGCGAGTGGGCAGCCATCGCCTCGACGACCCGCGCCGCCAGCGGGTGACCGGGAAGGTCCTCGATCGGCCGAGGCAGGGCGAGTGACCAGTTGGGCCACGCATCGGTGGTGCCCGGCATGTTCGGGCGTTCTTGCACGGCGAGCATGTCGTCAAGGGTCGCCGTCGCCAGCATCGACGGGGAGCGAGCCAGCATCTGATGAGCGGCGATCACGACGTCGTCGAGCGCTGTGCTGTCGTACACCTCTGCCAGGGCCGCGAGATGGGCACGCATCTCCGCGGTGCCCTCGGTGTTGGGGTGCAGGTCGAGCCGTTCCTGGGCTGCGAGATCCGAGCCGGTCCAGAGCCCAGCGACAGTCGGCAGGTCATGAGTGGTCATCGCGGCCAGGGCCTGTACGGGGTACTCCTCGGGCGCGATCGACTCGAACCAGACGAGCCGGTACGACAGGACGCCGGCGGCGGCCAGACGTTGCCGGACGTCGGCCTCCACAGTTCCCAGATCCTCCCCGACCACGAAACTACCGGCGCGGGCGCTTTCGAGTGCGACGATGTCGAGGAGCTCACGACCGGGAGATCGCACGTACGTGCCCTCCGATGCGGGGGCTCCGGTCGGGATCCAGAACAACCGGAACAGACCCATCACGTGATCGATCCTGATGCCGCGGGCCCGGCGCATGCCGGCTCGGATCGTGCGGACGAACGGCTCGTAGCCCGCCCGTCGCAGACGCCAGGGGATGAACGGAGGCAGGCCCCAATCCTGGCCCTGGGTGTTGAACTCGTCGGGGGGAGCGCCGATTCGCGCGTCGAGGGCAAGGACGTCCTGGCTGCTCCAGGCGTCAGCTCCGTCGGGATCGATCCCGACCGCGAGGTCGGTGATCACCATCTCATCTGCGCCGGCGGCCACGAGCTGCTGGTCGATCAGCCATTGCAACCAGGCGTGGAAGCGGACGCGGTCCGCATGTCGTGAAGCGAACGCCTCCACCTCGGCCCGCTGGGGCGACCGATGTTCGGCGGGCCACTTACGCCAGCCAGTGCCGTGATGCTCGGCCAGGACGCAGAACGTCGCGAACTCGACGAGATCGGCTCCGCCCTCGATCATGAAGCGCTCGAACGCCGGGTCGCCCGGAAACCGTCGCCAGAGCCGTTCGAGCGCCGCAAGCTTGAGGGTGTGGACGGCGTCTCGGTCGATGCGCCGTTCGTGGTTGAGCGCCCGGCCGGCGGCGGCGAGCTCGGCCAACCCCGGCTCGTCAGCGGCGCCCGCCACGTCCTCCACTCGCAGGTACAGGTGGTTCGACCAGCGTCGAGTGCTGGGGAAGTACGGACTCGGCTGCTGCGGGGAGACCGGGGTCGCGGCGTGCAAGGGGTTGACGGCCAGGACCCCCGCGCCTCGACGCTTTGTCCACTCGGCCAACGTACGCAGATCGCCGAGGTCACCCATGCCCCAACTGGAGCTGGACCGCGCCGCGTACAGCTGCACGGCAACGCCCCACGTCCGGAGGTTCCGGGGAAGGTGACAGCGGCCGGGGCTGATGATGAGTCGGGTCGGGCCTTGCCCGCCGCCGCGGTCGAGATATCGGAGCTCGTGATACCCGAGTGGCAGGTCGGACGGGAGCGTGCCAGCGACGGAGAGCTCGGTGCCGTCCTCGAGTGTGAGCTCCGCCGGGCCGGTCAGCGCCGCAGGTTCACCTCGGCGGACGAGGCGCACCGGCTCGGAGTCGGACTCCGCATGATCGGCGGTGCGCATCGCGTCGTGCAGGGCGACGACCGTCTCGGGGTGGGCGTCGTGCCAGTCGCCGGAGGCGTCGACGTAACCGTCATCGATGCCCCAACGGTCGGTCGCCACCGCCGGCGACCCTATCCAGCGGGGTGGCCGACCGAGCGCTGTTCAGGGCGTGTCCGGTCCCTTCCCAGCCCGTTGATCGACGAACGTTGCGAGCGCGGTCGGATCGAGTGCGGTACACGTCTGCTTGTAGATCCATGCGGTGGCCACGACCCTGGAAGGGGGCGACAGCCCCGGGTCCGGAGCGAGCACCACGTGACCCGATCCTTGCAGGAGAGCCCGAGGAAGCCGGTATCGGCGGGCTGCCTATAGTGCGCGGCATGGCGAGATCCCTGCTCAAGCGTCGACTGACAGAGTTGTCGGATCGTATGAAGCAGGTACGGGCCGATCTCGGTGTGGCCGAGGAACAGCTTCTCCACTTCGCCGCGGAGGCGGATGACGCCCGGCTGCGGGCGCTCGTGGCAGAGACACCGTTGGCCGAACAGGTTCATCGCGAGGCCGAGAAGCATGCCGAGGCGATGCGGCGCCATCACGAGGGTCTGGTGGCAGAGATCCGCCGCATCGAGCGCGCCCAGGACGAGCTGCTCGATCGCCTGATCGCTGACCGCTCCTGACAGGATGAGGCCGAGCAGCAACCTATGGTTGCTGCTCGGAGCAGGAGAGGGAGAGCAATGGCGCCCACCCGTGTCGTGATCGCCGAGGACGAAGCCATCATCCGCCTCGATCTGAAGGAGACCCTCGAAGAGGAGGGATACCAGGTCGTGGCGGAGACGGGTCGGGGCGACGAGGCTGTCGAGCTCGTGCGCAAGCACGAACCCGACGTTGCGATCCTCGACATCAAGATGCCTGGCCTGGACGGGCTCAGCGCAGCCAGAGAGATCGCGGGGGAGCGGCGCGCCGCGGTGCTCATCCTCACGGCGTTCAGTCAGCGGGATCTGATCGAGCGAGCGCGTGACGCTGGGGCGCTGGCCTACCTGGTCAAGCCGTTCCAGAAGGCCGACCTACTGCCGGCGATCGAGGTTGCGCTCGGCCGGTTCAGGGAGATGAAGGACCTGCACGACCAGGCCACGAGCCTCGAGGAGCAGCTCGCCACCCGCAAGGTGGTGGACCGGGCCAAGGGCCTGCTGATGGACACCCACGGGCTGAGTGAATCCAGCGCGTTCGGGTTCATCCAGAAGACCGCCATGCGTGACCGTGAGACCATGCGAGCCATCGCCCGCCGCGTCCTCGACGGCGATCTCACGCCGTGACCCTGTCAATCTCGACGCAATAGCGGGGCGCGGCCCCTGCTATTGCGTCGAGAACGGGCCGGTGGTCGACCTCGTACGATCGGCGGACATGAAGTTCATGTTGGTCGACGGGAACTCCCTCACCTATCGCGCGTTCCATGCTCTGCCGACCGACCTCGTGACCGCGTCGGGCCAGGTGACCAACGCCGTGTTCGGTTTCACGTCGATGCTCATCAACCTGCTACGCGACCACCAGCCGGACGCGGTGGCGGTGACCTTCGATCGACCGGAGCGGACGTTCCGCCACGAACAGGTCGAGGACTACAAGGCGAACCGGCAAGCGGCGCCGGACATCCTGCGCCAGCAGCTCGGGCTCGTGCACCAGGTGGTCGAGACCCTGGGCATCTGCTCAGTCGAGCTGGCCGGGACCGAGGCCGACGACATCATCGCCACGCTGGCCACTCAGGCTCGGGATCGCGGCGACGACGTCCTGATCGTCACCGGCGACCGCGACGCCTACCAACTCGTGGAGGACCCCCACATCAAGGTGCTCTACAACCGGCGGGGGGTGTCCGACTACGCGCTCTACGACGAGGCCGGGATCATCGAACGCACCGGCGTGTCGCCCACCGAGTACGTCCAGTACGCGGCGCTTCGTGGCGATCCGTCGGACAACCTGCCGGGAGTGCCGGGCATCGGCGAGAAGACGGCAGCGAAGCTGATCACCACCTATGGCGGGCTCGACGGCATCTTCGCTCACGTCGATGACCAGACACCGAAGCTGCGCCAGAACCTCACCGAGCACGAGGAACGGGCACGGCGCAACGCGAGAGTGATGGTGCTGCAGCGCGACGTCGAGCTGGATGTCGGTCTCGATGACCTCACGGCGCCCCGCCCGGACACCGAGGAGGTACGACGGCTTTTCGACTTCCTCGAGTTCCGCACGCTGTATGACCGGTTGGCCGAAGCGCTCGCGTCGGACCTCGGCGGCGCGTCTTCGAACGCTGATGTGATCGAGGCCGAGGTCACGCGCGTCGTGCAGCCCGCCGAGGCGATCGAGCTCGTCGATGCGCTCCGGACCCCCACCGCGCCGCTCGCTCTGGCTGCAGACTGGGCCGGAACCGAGGGTCGGTCGGCCATCGATGGTCTGGCGCTCGTCGTGGACGGCAGCGCGGGCGAGGTGGCCTGGCTCGACGGACGGCTGCTCGCTGATGCCGACGTCCGGGTGGCGCTCTCGGACCTGCTGGCCGATCGCCACGCCGCGGCCCACGGCGCGAAGCCGCTCATGCGAGGACTCCTCGCCCACGATGTCGAGCTCGCCCGGCTGGCGGTGGACACGATGCTCGCCGCCTACCTGCTCGACCCGGCGGAGGCGCGTTACGCGCTCGAGGACCTCCTCAGCCGCTATGCGAACCTCGAGCTGCCCGGGCAGGGCGCGTCGCCCGAAGGCCAGCTCGATCTCGGCGGCGACCCGACGGACGCCGCGCTGGTGACCGCCCGCCAGGCGTTGGCCGTCGATCGGCTCGTCCAGCCTTTGCTCGCCGCGCTCGACGCGCAGGGTCTACGGGCGTTGAACGACGACATCGAGGTTCCGTTGGTCGGTGTGCTGGCTCGGATGGAGGACGTGGGGGTCGGCGTCGACGTGGTCGAGCTGCGAGGCCTGCACGACCGTTTGGCAGCAGAAGCAGAGCAGCTCCAACAGCAGCTGCAAGAGGACGCGGGTGAGCCGTTCAACGTCAACTCGACGCCGCAGCTCCGCGCCATCCTGTTCGACAAGCTGGAGCTCGTCCCGACCAAGAAGACCAAGACCGGCTTCTCCACCGACGCCGGCTCACTCGAGAAGCTGGCCGGTCAGCATCCGATCATCGGGCACCTCCTCCGCTATCGCGAGGTCGAGAAGCTCCGGTCGACCTACGGCGAGGGTCTGCTCGCCGAGGTGTGCGACGACAACCGCATCCACGCAACGTTCAACCAGACGGTCGCTCGGACCGGTCGACTGAGCTCGGACGCGCCGAACCTGCACAACATCCCGGTCCGCAGCGATCAGGGCCGGGAGTTCCGGCGGGCGTTCGTGCCGGAGGAGGGCTTCGAGCTGCTGGTGGCCGACTACAACCAGATCGAGCTTCGCTGCATAGCGCACCTGGCCGAGGATCCCGGGCTGATCGCGGCGTTCGACGCGGGCGACGACATCCACACGATCACCGCCGCCCGGGTGTTCGGGGTCGAGGCGGCGGCGGTGACCCCGGCGCAACGGGCAAAGGCCAAGATGGTCAGCTACGGCTTGGCGTACGGCATGGAGTCCTACGGTCTGGCACAACGACTCAACATCGACGTGCCCGAGGCGGCGGAGATCCTCGACGCCTACTTCGTGGCGTTTCCGTCGGTCAAGGCCTACATGGAACGCACGGTCGCCGAAGCGCGTGAGCGTGGGTACACCGAGACGCTGTTCGGGCGCCGACGCCCCATCCCTGAGCTGGCGGCCGGCAACTACCGGATCCGCCAGGCCGGCGAGCGGCAGGCGATGAACGCCGGCATCCAGGGGCTGGCCGCCGACATCTTCAAGGTCGCGCTCATCCGCCTCGATGCTGCGTTGGCCGAGCAGCACCTCGCCAGCCGGCTTATCCTGCAGGTGCACGACGAGGTGCTGCTCGAGGTTCCGCCCGACGAACACGATGCGGCGGCGAAGCTCACCGTCGAGACACTGCGGGGCGCCGCGGATCTGCGCGTCCCGCTCGAGGTGAACCTCGCGTTCGGCGCGAGCTGGGCCGACGCGAAGGGCTGAATAGCGTTGCCCGCCATCGATCCCCGGTCAGAGCATCACTGGTTCGAGCCGCTGGCCGATCATCTCGGCGCCGCGTATCTGCGCTACTCGTTCACCAAGGGCACCGAGCAGGAGGTGGGCTTTCTGGTGGGGGCCCTCGGCCTGGAAGCTGGCATGCGAGTGTTGGACGTCGGTTGCGGACCCGGTCGCCACGCGCATGCCCTCGGCCGGCGCGGCATCCGCGTGCACGGTGTCGACATCTCCCAACGGTTCATCGACATCGCACGAGCCGAGGCACCAGAAGGCGTGACCTTCGCCAGGCTCGATGCACGGCGGCTTCCCTTCGTCGAGGAGTTCGACGCCGCCATCTCGCTCTGCCAGGGCGCGTTCGGGCTCGCCGGCACCGCCGCAGCAGACGCCGGAGCTGTCGATCCTGATCTCTCGGTGATCGAGGGGATGGCCAGGTCGTTGCGGCCGGGCGGCCGCATGGCGGTCAGCGCGTTCAGCGCCTACTTCCAGGTCCGATGGCTCGACGAGGCCATGACCTTCGACGCCGCACGCGGCGTGAACCATGAGCGGACCGATCTTCGCGACGAGTCGGGCCGGGCGGCCACCCATGACCTGTGGACGTCGTGCTTCACACCACGAGAGCTCCGCCTGCTGGCGAGCGCGGCGGGACTCGAGGTCGACGAGGTGTGGGCCGCGAGACCCGGCGAGTACTGCGAGGCGCCGCCGGACCTCGCCCACGAGGAGTTTCTGTTGTTGGCCCATCGGCCCGAGCCCTTGGAGGACGCCGGACCGCCGGTGGTATCGTGATCGGCCCGCCCGCCATGACTGGCGTGCCCGATCCTGTCCATCCTCCAGAAGAGACCTGTCTTGTCCGACCAAGCGACCGTCCTGTCCCCCGAAGAAGCTCCCCTCGCAGAGGCGGTTGGCGAGTACGTGCCACGCCAGATCGTCGCTGACGATCTAGACGTCAGCTTCGAGGACGCCATCGCCGGCACGCTGGTCGGTGTCGAGGACGGACAGATCGTGCAGGGCCGCATCGTCAAGATCGATCGTGACGAGGTGCTGCTCGACATCGGCTACAAGTCCGAAGGCGTGATCCCGAGCCGAGAGCTCTCGATCCGCAACGACGTGGACCCGGCCGAGATCGTCAGCATGGGCGAAGAGCTCGAGGCCCTCGTCCTCACCAAGGAGGACAAGGACGGGCGACTGATCCTGTCCAAGAAGCGGGCCCAATACGAACGGGCCTGGGGCGACA
>JBBSGQ010000135.1:0-8904 GCA_038253965.1 Acidimicrobiales bacterium
CCGGGATGACCATCACGCCATCGGGATCGGCGTCGTCGTCGTCGCCGATCCAGTCGCGCCCGCGGCGCGCATCGGCCGGAGCGTGCGCATCGAGGAAGGCCAGCAGGTCAGCTCGGAAGGCCTCGTCGGCCGGGTCGAACGTGAGCCTCATCGCGCGGTCACGCTCACTGAGCCGCCGGATAGGGGGAACGATCGGAAGGCGGTGGGGCGAAGAAGAACGGAGGGACGGCGCCGTTGGTGGCACCGAGGATCGCGCCGCGGAGCTCTGCCACCGAATCGAGCGTCCACGGCTTGTCGGCGGTCACCTCGGTGAGCGGCCGCCAACCTTCGAGCAACTGCAGTTGGCCGCCCTGCACCTTCACCACCTGGCCGGTGATGCCGGTCGCATCGTCGGACGCGAGCCAGCACGCGACGGCAGCCACGTTTGCGGGATCGAATCGGTCGAACCCCGTGTCGTCCGGCTTCATGTGATCGCCCGCCACCGCCTCGGTGAGCCGGGTCCGCGCAACCGGAGCGATGGCGTTCACGCGCACTCCCAACCGTTCGAGCTCGCGCGCGAGCACCAGTGTGAGCGAGGCGATGCCACCCTTGGCGGCCGCGTAGTTGGCCTGGCCGGCGTTGCCGTAGAGGCCCGACTCACTGGCGGTGTTGACCACCGCTGCGCCGGCCGGTTCGCCCGACTCCTTGACCTTGGCCCGCCAGCGGGCAGCGGCGTGGCGGACAACTGCGAAGTGCCCCTTGAGGTGCACGGCGATCACCGAGTCCCACTCCTGCTCGGTCATGTTGAAGCTCAGGCGATCGCGCAGGATACCGGCGTTGTTGATGACCACATCGAGGCCGCCGTAGTGATCGAAGGCTTGGTTGACGAGCGCTTCCGCTCCGGCCCAGGAGGAGATGTCGTCGGTGTTCACGACCGCCTCACCGCCGGCCGCCCCGACCTCGTCGACCACCTCCTGGGCCGGACCGCCATCGGTCCCTGATCCGTCGGCGGCACCGCCCATGTCGTTGACCACCACCCGCGCCCCTTCGCTGGCCAGGAGGATCGCCTCCTCCCGGCCGATGCCGCGTCCCGCGCCGGTCACCAATGCCACCTTGCCGTCGAAGCGGCCCACGCGTTGTCCTCCTCTGCGGCCGAAGCATTCCCTGACACGGACGTCAGGTCGGTGACACTACGCTCGCTCCCTCGCGCCGGCAACGAAGAGGCGAAACGCTGTGGCTGATGATCCTGACGTCGACGATCAGATCTGTTACGAGGTCGAACAAGGCATCGCCCGCCTCACGATCGACGCTCCCGATCGCGGGAACTCGCTCACCGCCGCCATGCGGGACAGGCTCGCCGATCGCTTCGTCGAGAGCTCCGAGGACCTGCGAGTACGCGTGATCGTGCTGCGCGGTGCAGGCGAGCGGCACTTCTGCACCGGGGCTGCGCTCGGCGGCGCGCCGCGTCCTGCCCCACCCCGACCCGAAGGTGCCCCAGACCGGACTGCCGGGGACGTCGGGCGCATGATCCGCACCGGCTGGCAGCGGCTGGTCGGGTCGGTCCTCGACTGTGAGAAGCCGGTGATCGCTGCGGTCAACGGCACCGCAGCAGGTGGCGGCGCCCAGCTCGCTCTGGCCTGCGATCTCGTGGTGATGGCCGAGTCGGCAAAGTTCATCGAGGTGTTCGTGCGCCGCGGGATCATGCCCGACGCCGGCGGCTGCTATCTGCTGCCCCGCCTGGTCGGCCTGCATCGGGCAAAGGAGCTGATGTTCCTCGGAGAGGACTGCCCGGCAGCCGAAGCCGATCGCATCGGCTTGGTCAACCGCGTCGTAACCGCGGATCAGCTCGACGCAACGGTCGGCGAGCTGGCGACCAAGTTCCTCAGCCTTCCCACCAAGGCGATCAGCCTCACGAAGCGTCTGGCCAACCGGAGCTTCGAGTCGAGCCGAGACCAGAGCTTCGACGATGAGGCCCTGTTCCAGGATCTGATCTCCACGACCGAGGACATGAACGAAGGGATCGCTGCGTTCAGGGAGCGCCGGTCCCCGGAGTTCAAGGGCTGGTAGCGCGGTCGGACCCAACCAGTTCAGCGATACGTCGTGAGGAGGAGGCTGGCTGCGAGTGGGCCACCGCCGGCGGCGGCGATGGCAACCTCGGGTGGTCCGGCGAGCTGACGCTCCCCGGCCTCGCCCCAGAGCTGGACGCAGGCTTCGTGAAGGAAGCCATAGCCGTGCAGCCTGCCGGCCGAGAGTTGACCACCGTGGGTGTTGACCGGGATGTCGCCGCCGGGCGCGATGCGGTGACCGCCCTCGAGGAACGGGCCGCCTTCCCCATGTCCACAGAAGCCGAGAGCTTCGAGCCAGCACAGCGTGATGAAGCTGAAGCCGTCGTACAGCTCTGCCACGTCGACGTCGGCAGGACGCAGGTCGGTGCGCTCCCACATCATCGCAGCTGCGTCTCGTACCGCCATGGTGGTCAGGTCGTCGAACTGGTCCCACGACGGACGGCCCCGGAGCGCGGTGCCTATGGCTTCGATCCTGACCGGCGGACGACGCAGGTCCGGCGCAGCATCGGCCCGCGACACGATCACCGCGGTTGAACCATCAGCGGGGACATCGCAGTCGTAGAGGCACAACGGGGTCGAGACCATGCGCACGCCGAGGTAGTCGTCGACGGTCATCGGATCGCGATAGATGGCGTTCGGGTTGCGAGCTGCGTTGCGACGGCCGTTCAGCGCGATCTGGGCGAGCTGTTCGCGTGTCGTGCCGAACTCATGGAAATGGCGCTGGGCCATCATGCCTATCCAGTTCGCAGCGGACGGCGCGCCGAACGGCAGGGTCCATTGCATGAAGCTCGTCGCCCGGTACCTGCCACCACCGAGGCCCCCTCCCATCGTCACCGAAGCGCGGCCCTTGTCGCCCTGGGCGGACGCTTCCCAGACGGTGCGGAAGCACAAGACGTGGTTCGCCAGCCCGGTGGCGACCGCGGCGATCGCGTTGGCCACCGAACCGAGCTGGCCAGGTGCCTCGAGCCCCCCCGCGAACCAGTTGAGCTCGAGCCGCAGTGCATCGTGCACGTCGGTGATGCCGACGCCGGAGAACCCGGGGGGAACGTCCATGTTGCCCGGATAGGTGGCCAGGCCGTCGATGTCGGCTCGGGTGAGACCGGCGTCCTCGATCGCTCGGAGGGACGCCTCGAGCGTCAGATCGAGCGGGTGGCGGTAGATGCGTCGACCGATCTGGGACTGACCGACGCCCGAGATCACCGCCCGCCGCTCGCCGATCTCGCTGCTCCGTTCCATCACGCAGGTTCCGGGGTGAAGAACGGCAACCAGACGTCGTCGTACTCCTCGAACGTCACGTGCACCGCCAGGCCGATGGTGACGTCATCGGGTTCGCAACCGACGATGTTCGTGGTCAGCCGCAGGCCTTCCTGCTCGGGCAGCGCCACGATGGCCACGACGTAGGGCGGATCGAGGTCGGGATACCAGGGCTGCCAGTTGACGGTGAACGTGTGCACTGTGCCGCGCCCGGATACCGCCTCCGCGCCGAGCGAGCGACCGAGGCAGGCCGGACAGACCGGCTGAGGAGGATGCACCCAGTAGCGGCAATCGACGCACCGCAGGAAGCGCAGCTGATCCTCCGCTCCGCCGAGCCAGAAGTGCTCGTTCTCGGGCGTGATCGCAGGCAGAACGCGGAACGGTCGGGCGGCGGTCATGGGGTACCGGCGAGGAGACGGGCGCTACTCGGCGGCATCGCGCCCGTTCTCGGGATCGGCGGCCACGGCGGCGAGCCCCCGCTCGAAGCCGGCTCGAACATGAGGCAGGGCTTCGAGCGACGGGACGAGACCGAAGCCAGGTTGCGTGAGCACGAGCGTCCCGATGACATCCTCCCAGGACGCTCCGAACTCGGCGGCCAGCATCGCGTGTCGCTCGATGCCGGGCGGGTGGCGCAGGATCACCGAGCAGGCGAGACGTATCAGCTCGTGCGTGGTGCGGTCGGGAGACTGGAGCGAGTCGATCTGACCGAGATAGGCGCTCTGCGCATCGCCGAGGGTGGGGAACGTCGTGCGCAGCGAGGGGGTATCGGGGTTCCTCGGCTCGTCCACCGGCGAACCTTACCGAGCGGTCCACGGCGTGGCCGGACGCCGCGCCGCCGACGCCGCAGCCTCGGCGAGCCAAGGGTGCGTAATGTGACGCCGGCGTCAGGAATCGACAGGGGATCGCATCCGTGGCATTGACCGAGCTCGCAGGCACCGAACTGGGCACGCAGACAGCCATCATCGAACAAGGCCCGGTGCGGGCGTTCGCCGCGGCGGTGAAGGATCGACCGGACAGCTACACCGGCCAGGGCGCCGCCACGCCGCCGACGTGGCCGTTCGTGATGGCCTACTGGGGCTCGACCACCGCCGGCGCCGCCGGCCTGCCGATCGAGAGGTTGCGCGGTCCGGGCCGCATGATCCTTCACGGCGAGCAGGCCTTCGCCTTCCATCGGTCTCCTCAGGTTGGCGAGACCCTCACCGGCACCGGCCGCATCAGCGACGTGTACGAGAAGGACACGCCTTCGGCCACCATGGAGTTCTACGTGCGCGAGGTGGCCTGGGTCGACGCGGCCGGCGAGCCTGTCGTGACCGAGACGTTCACGATGATCGTGCGCGCCAAGAAGGCCTGACCACGGGGCATAGGCGTTTCCTCTCGTGGCGCCCCTGAAGCCGACCTGGCTCCACGCTGATCGTCCCATCACAGGGCCCACCCTCGACGAGGTCTTCGCCGCCGCTCCGCCCGTGGTGGTGGACGGGGATGTGTTCCTCGGACCGGACGCGATCGCCGATCACGTGAGCCGGTTGGCTGGGGCTCTCGCGACGCGAGGCGTCGGCCGGGGAGACACAGTTGCCTGGCAGGCGCCCAACCGCTGGGAGGCAGTTGTGCTGTTCCGGGCCTGCTGGCGTCTCGGCGCCGTCGCGGCGCCACTTCACCACCTCGCCGGCCGAGCCGAGGGCGCCGCCCGGCTCGGGCGCCTCGAACCCCAGTTGTTCGTCGACCTCGTCTCGGTCTCGACGATGGGCGAGGCGGGGCGCCGGATCGACGAGCCCGCCTCGTCGGCAGACGACCTCGCTCTCGTGTTGCATACGAGCGGATCGAGCGGCCAGCCCAAGGGTGTGCTTCACACCCACGGAACACTTGCGTCCAAGGCCGTGTTGATGACCGCGGTGCACGATCTCGGCCGGGCCGACACGGTCCTGATGCCCGCTCCGCTCGCGCACATCTCGGGCCTGCAGAACGCGGTGACAGTGGCCGGCGCCGCAGGGATGAAAGCGGTGCTCATGGCCCGATGGGATCCTGAGCACGCACTGGACCTGATCGAGCGACACGGCGTCACGTTCATGATGGGCCCACCCACCTTCTTCATGTCGCTGCGGGATGCACCCGGGTTCTCGTCCGAGCGCGTCGCCTCGCTGCGTCTCATCTCGTGCGGCGGAGCCGGGGTCACCTCTGCGTTCGTGGCCGAAGCCACCGACGTGTTCGGGGCGATGGTGAAGCGCACGTACGGTTCGACCGAGGCACCCACCGTCACCACCGCCCATGCCGGCGACGACGACGATCGGGTACGGGACACCGACGGACACCCGACCGGCGCGGTGCGGATGCGGCTCGGGCCAGGCAATGAGCTGTGGGTCCGGGGCCCCGAGCTGTTCGTGGGGTACACCGACCCGGCTCGCACCGCCGAAGCGGTTGTGTCCATCGAGGGGCAGGGAGCCGACGACGGCGACTGGTTCCGCACCGGCGATGTCGGCCACATCGACGACGACAACTGGCTGACGATCGTCGGTCGCATCAAGGACCTAATCATCCGAGGTGGCGAGAACATCGCTGCGGCCGAGGTGGAGGCCATCCTCGAGGGTCACCCGGCAGTGCGCCAAGCAGTAGCGGTCGGCGAACCCGACGCACGTCTCGGTGAGAGGGTCTGCGCCTTCGTCGTGTGCGTTCCGGGGAGGTCGTTCGATCTCGCAACGTGCCTTGCCTTGTTCCAGGCGCAAGGGATGACGACGTTCAAGACCCCGGAACGCGTCGTCGTGCTAGATGCGCTCCCGCTCCTGGCTGCGGGCAAGCCCGACCGAGCCGCATTGCGACGCCACGCGGAAAGGCTCGCGTCGTGCTAGCCCGTGCGGAGCAGTGAACGCTGGTGTCCGGCCGCTCGTCGATGGGGGAGGAGGCAGCGTGAAGGGGTATCCGAGCAACGCGAAGGAGCGGCCCGACCATCCCGCCGTGATCGTGGACGACCGCGTGCTCACCTATGGCGAGCTCGACCGACGGTCCTCGCGTCTGGTCCATGTGCTTCGCGACGCCGGTGTCGATGGCGGAGCACGCCTCGGGATCATGCTGCCCAACGGAGCCGAGTTCATCGAGTGCCTCGCGGCCACCGCCAAACTGGGCGTCGCAAGCCTGACCGTCAACTGGCACCTACGCCCCGACGAGCTGACCTGGATCCTCGACGACTCGGGCATCGCCGCGCTCGTCGCCGCGGAAGAACTGCGACCCCAGGTCGAAGCCGTCGCCGCGGACCGCGACCTGCCTGTCGTGTGGGTGGGAGGTGACTACGAGGACCGAATGGCGGCCGCGTCCGACGCGCCCGAGCCGTACGTGTGGCCGACGTCATGGTCGGTCATCTACACGTCCGGCACCTCGGGCCGCCCCAAGGGTGTCGTCCACGGCGCCATGGCCCTACCGGAGATCATGGAGATGTCCCAGGACGCCCTGTCCGCGATGTGGGACTACGACGCGGGCGACGTCCACCTCACGGCCGGACCGATGTACCACGCAGGCCCAGGCGGATGGGCACACACCACGCTGTACGTCGGTGGCACCGTCGTGTTGATGCGGGCATGGGACGCGGAGGAGTTCCTTCGTGTCGTCGAGCACCACCGGATCACCACGACCTTCCTCACGCCCGCCCACTTCATCCGCCTCCTGGAGTTGCCGGAGACGACCTGGGCGGCCTACGACCAGTCGAGCCTGCGCCACGTTCTGCATGCTGGCGCGCCCTGCCCCCGCTCGGTCAAGGAGCGGATCATCGCCGCACTCCCCGCCACAGAGATCTCGGAGCTGTATGGCATGAGTGAAGGCGGCGCCACCAAGGTCTCCTCCGTCGAGTGGCTGCATCGGCCGGGAACCGTCGGTTTGCCGTGGCCGGGGGTGCAGGTGCACATCCGCGATCCCGACACGGGTGCCGAGCAGCCAGCAGGGCAGGACGGAGTCATCTGGGTGACACCCGCGCATGGCCGGTTCGAGTACCACAACGACCCGGCGAAGACAGCCGATGCATGGCGCGAGAACGCCTTCTCCGTTGGCGACATCGGCCACCTCGACGACGATGGTTGGTTGTTCCTCACCGATCGTCAGAGCGACATGATCATCCGCGCCGGGGTGAACATCTATCCCCGAGAGATCGAGAACGTGTTGTACCAGCATCGGGCGGTGGTCGACTGCGCGGTGTTCGGTGTGCCCGATGATCGCGACGGGGAACACCCCGTGGCTGTGGTCGAGACACGGATGACCATCGAGGCCGACGAGCTGGGGCGGTGGTGTCGTGAACGGCTCGACCCGTACAAGGTGCCGAGCAGGATCGAACTCGTGACGGAACTGCCTCGCGACCCGAACGGCAAGGTCCTCAAGCGGCTGCTGCGCGACGAGGCCTGGGCCGGCACCGGCCGAGCCATCTGACGATGAGCGACGGTGGGGTGTCCGTCGAGGTCGGGACCGATGGGCAGGCCGCGTTGATCGGCGGCTACTCCCCGACCAGCCGGCTCTACCACTTCCCTCTCGCGCCGGTTTGCCCGTACACGGGCGCGGACGACGTGGAGCCGGTGACCCTGTCGACCGACGGAACGCTCTGGACCTGGACCGCGGTCACTGCGGCACCGCCGGGCTACGACGGCCCGGTGCCTTTCGGCTTCGGCATCATCGAGCTCGAACCGGAAGGGCTGCGGGTCGTCGGCCGGCTCACGGTGTCCGATCCGGGCGCGTTGTCGTTCGGCCAAACGATGCACGTCGTCACGGAGGACTTGCCGGGAGGCGGCACGATCTGGGCGTTCGCTCCCACCGAACCGACTGAGCCGTGACTGCCGACGGGGTTGAGGTTGCCGGGATCGGGTTGCATCCCTTCGGGCGATTCGGCGAGACGACGGCTACCGCGATGGGCGTCACCGCGGTGCAGGGCGCGCTGGCCGACGTGGGCTGGAGCTTGGGCGAGGCCCGAAGCCGGGTCGGTGCTGCATACTGCGCAACTGCTTACGGGGGGGTCGCCTCGGGCCACCGGGTGCTCGGAACCCTCGCCCTCACAGGCATGCCCATCATCGACGTCGAGGCGGGCTGCGCGTCGGGCGGAGCCGCGCTCGCGCTCGGCGGGGCGGCGATCGATCGAGGTGAGCACGATGCAGTGTTGGTCGTCGGCGTTGAGAAGATGCCTCGGGGCATGATCCGCTCGTCGTTCTTCGCCCCGTGGCAGGAACAGGCCGGTCTCACTGCGGCGCCCGCTTACTTCGCCCTTCGCGCCCAACGCACCCTGCGCGAGCACGGTCTCACGATCGATGATCTCGCAGCACTGGTGGTGAAGAACCGCCGCTGGGGGGCTGCCAACCCTGACGCGATGTTCCGCACTCCGGTCACAGCGGAGGAGGTGCTCGCTTCGCGCGTCGTGTGTGCACCGTTGCGCCTCTGGATGCTCTGCTCGCCGAACGAAGGTGCGGCCGCAGTGGTGCTCCGCCGAGGAAGCGGCGGCGTGCGGCTCGCCGCGGCAGTCCTGCGCAGCCACCTGCCGGGCAGCGTGCTCGACGAGTCGACGCCCATGGCCGGCCTCGTCGACGACTCGGCGGTCACTCCGCCGACCACGCTCGCCGCCGTCGACGCGTATCAAGCTGCCGGCGTC
>JBBSGQ010000136.1:0-8885 GCA_038253965.1 Acidimicrobiales bacterium
GGCGGCGAGCGCATCGGCGGCCAGCATGGTCCGGTCATTGGACGGCGGGCGATCGAGGGTTGGCCCGCCCAGGGTGAACGTGGCGATCGCGCCGATGCCCGCGAGAAGATCGCGCAGGTTGCGCGGGGGCGGGAAGTACTCGTCCTCGTCGGTGAGGTGCACCTCCTCCACTCCGTTGCGCGGTGCGAGCCGGGCGATGACCGCCTCCACCACCGACTCCGGCGCCGAGGCCCCGGCGGTGACGCCGACCGTGCCGACCAGGTGCTCGGGCAGCTCGTCGGGACCGTTGATCCGATACACCTCTGCTGCGCCAGAGTCGTAGGCCAGCTTCTCCAGTGCCCGCGTGTTGGACGAGTTCGCCGACCCGATGACCACCACCGCATCGCACCGGGGCGCGATCTCGGCCAGGGCGCCCTGCCGGTTCGTCGTCGCGAAGCACAGATCGCTGCGTCCGGGCATCCACATGCTGGGGAACCGCTCTTTGGCGGCATCTCGCACACCTGACCAGTCCCGGTGCGAAAGAGTCGTCTGCGCCAGCATCGCAACTGATCCACCGAGCTCGGGGAGAGCTGCGACGTCCTGCATGGTCTCCACCCGGTGGATGGCATCAGGGGCGACGGCCATCGTCCCGACCGCCTCCTCGTGACCCGCATGGCCGACATACACGATCTGGTAGCCCTTGCGGGCCCGCACCTTGACCTCATGGTGGACCTTGGTGACCAGCGGGCACACGGCGTCCACCACATAGCCACCCGTGGCCTGCGCGGCGGCCACCACCTCGGGGGCGGACCCGTGGGCCGAGAGCATTAGTGGCCGGCCGGCCGGCACGTCGGCGATGTCGTCGACGAACACCACGCCCGCAGCCTCGAACTGGTGGACCACCGCCTGGTTGTGGACGATCTCGTGATAGCAGTAGACGGGCGGCTCGAACGCTCGCACCATCCACGCGAGCGCTTTGATGGCCATCTCGACACCGGCGCAGAAGCCTCTCGGCGAGGCGATCAGAACCCTGTCGACATCCACAGCCGTAGGGTACCGGCGCCCCATGGCCCCGAAGACCACGTGAGGAGACGGTGACTCGGACCTTCCTCTGTGAAGTGTGTCGGGCCGCTCGATACGTCGGCCGGCCAAGGCCAGTCATAGGCTCGCCCCAATGCCAACGTCTGCGCCGGTCTCGGCTCCGGTCAGTCTCGTGCAGGTCGCCGAGCGGGTAGAGGGCCGGCTTTCGGCATTCCTGGCCAACGAGGTCGACCGATGGTCCACGCTCACCCCCGACCTCGCCGAACCATTGGTCTCGCTCATGGCGCTGGTCGATGCCGGCGGGAAACGACTGCGACCGGCCTTCTGCCATTGGGCCTATGTCGGGGCCGGAGGCGACTCGAACGATGACGTGATCGTCGAGGTCGGCGCAGCGTTCGAGCTGTTGCAGGCCTTCGCCCTCCTGCACGACGACGTGATGGACGACAGCTCGTCGCGCCGGGGGATGCGCACCACGCATTGCGATTTTGCCGACCGCCACGCCGCCGCTCCGTGGCGCGGCGAAGCTCGGCGCTTCGGCGAGGCGGTAGCCGTTCTGACCGGGGACCTCGCCCACGTCTACGCCGACATGCTCATGGCCGGCGCGCCCGCAGCCGCCGTCGCGGTCTGGAACGAGCTGCGCATCGAGCTGAACATGGGCCAGTATCTCGACGTGCTCGGCACCGTCCGGGGAGATACCGACGCCGAGTCGGCGCGTCGGATCGCCCGCTACAAGTCCGGCAAGTACACGATCGAGCGGCCGCTGCACGTGGGCGCAGCTCTGGCCGGTCGACTCGATGAGCTCCAACCCGTGCTGTCGGCTTACGGGGATCCCCTCGGCGAGGCGTTTCAGCTGCGTGACGACGTGCTGGGAGCGTTCGGCGAAGCGGCAGCGATCGGAAAGCCAGTAGGTGACGACCTGCGGGACGGAAAGCCCACGCCGTTGCTCAGCGCAGCTGTGGCCTCTGCCGACCGAGCGCAAGCTGCGGTCCTTTCTCGCGTCGGCACCCCTGATCTCACGGGTGACGAGGTGACCGAGCTCCAGCAGGTCCTCGTGGCCACTGGCGCGCTGGCCGAGATCGAGTCAGCGATCGACCGGCTCACAACAGCTGCGGTCGAGGCGATCGAAGGAGCTCCGATCGTGGAAGCGGCTCGCGAGGCACTCGTCCAGCTCGCGGCCTACGTGTCTCGCCGGGCCAGCTGACCGGTCGTCATGGAGGTCGTGGTCATCGGCGCGGGACTGGGTGGGCTCTCCGCGGCGTGCCATCTCCGGGGGGCCGGCCACGACGTGTTGGTGCTCGAGCGAGGGGAGCAGCCTGGCGGGCGGGCCGGCTTGCTCGAGCGAGGCGGCTACCGCTTCGACACCGGCCCGACCGTGCTGACCATGCCGGACCTCATCCAGGGATGCTTCGCGGCAGTGGGCGCGGACATGGCGGACCACCTCGCGCTCAAACCTGTCGATCCGATGTATCGCGCTCACTTCGACGATGGATCGATCCTGCACGTTCGCCACGGCCGGGAGGCGATGACCCGCGAGATCGCCGCTGTGTGCGGCGAGCGTGACGCAGCACAGTTCGGCCGCTTCTGTGACTGGCTGGCCGCCCTCTACGACGTCGAGATGCCGAACTTCATCGACACCAACTTCGACTCGCTGTGGGATCTCGCTCGCCCTCCGGGGCCCGGTGTTCGCCTGTTGCGACTCGGCGGGTTCGGCCGCCTCGACAGGGCGGTGTCCCGATTCTTCGATGACCCGCGCCTGCAACGCATCTTCACCTTCCAGTCGATGTACGCCGGCCTTGCGCCCTATCAGGCCCTCGCCCTCTACGCGGTCATCACCTACATGGATTCGGTGGAGGGCGTCTTCTTCCCCGAGGGCGGCATCCACGCCGTCCCTCGGGCCATGGCTGCAGCAGCCGGCAGAGCCGGCGTGTCGTTCCGTTACGGCGCGTCGGTGGAGCGCATCCTGCTGGCTCACGGCTCGTCTGGCCCGGTGCGGGGTGTCCGCCTGGCCGACGGGGAGGTGGTCGCCGCTGATGCCGTCGTCTGCAACGCCGACCTTCCCGTTGCCTACCGCACGTTGCTCGGTGGCCTGGCCCCGCCCCGGGTCGCCCGCCGGGGTCGCTACTCGCCGTCCTGTGTGGTCTGGCATGTCGGCGCCCGTGGGCAGCTGCCACCGGAGACGGCGCACCACAACATCCACTTCGGCAAGGGGTGGGACAGCGCGTTCCGGGCGTTGCTCGACGACGGGGTCCGAATGCCTGATCCCTCGGTGCTGGTCACCGTGCACTCCCTCGACGACCCGGGCGCCGCTCCCCCCGGCGCTCACACGCTCTACGTGCTGGAGCCGGTGCCGAACCTGGACGGAAGGCTGGACTGGACATCGGAGCGGAGCCGTGTGCGTGATGACCTTGCCCGACGCGTCGCAGCGCTCGGGTACCCGGCGGACATCGAGGTGGAGGAACTCGTCGATCCGCTCGACTGGGAGCGGCAGGGGATGGAGCGAGGAACGCCCTTCGCCCTGGCCCACACGTTCCGTCAGACCGGGCCGTTCCGGCCGGGCAACGTGGATCGCCGAGCACCCGGGCTGGTGTTCGTGGGTAGCGGTACCGTGCCGGGGGTGGGCGTGCCGATGGTCGTCATCTCGGGGAAGTTGGCGGCCCAGCGCGTGGCGGCACTCCCTGCCGCCTCGCCGCCCGGTGGCTGGCGGTAGGCCCCTCCGGTGGTGACCCTCGAGCAGAGCTACGCCGAATGCCGGAAGCTCAACAAGCGCTATGGCACGACCTACTACTGGTCCACGTACGGACTACCGAGGCTGAAGCGTCATCACGTCCACGCCCTCTATGGGTTCTGCCGGTATGCCGACGACATCGTCGACGATTTGAGGGACACGCCGGTCTCGCAGCGGGCTGCGGCGCTGCTGGCGTTCGGCGAGAGGTTCTTCGTCGACCTCGAGGTCGGACGTTCCGACGATCGGGTGCTCAAGGCGGTGGTCCACACAGTTCGAGCGTTCGGCATCGACGTCGACTGCTTCCGCCGTTTCCTGCATTCCATGGAGATGGACCTCACCATCGCCACATACGAGACGATCGAGGACCTGCGCCTCTACACCGACGGCTCAGCTGCGGTCATCGCCGAGATGATGCTGCCGATCCTCGAGCCACTTGACCCGGCGGCCGCCGGACCAGCTCGCGATCTCGGCGATGCGTTTCAGCTGACGAACTTCCTGCGCGACATCGACGAGGACCTCGACCGGGGACGGGTCTATGTGCCCCAGGACGACATAGCGCGCTTCGGTGCGGAGCAGGCGTTCGCCGAGCGTCGCCCCACCCCCGGCTTCATCGAGCTGATGCACTTCGAGATCGGCAGGACGCGCCGGTTGTACGACTCGGCTGCCCTCGGCTTTGCGCTCCTGCCTCGCTCGTCGGCTCGTTGCATTCGAGTGGCCCACGACTTGTACGGCCGGATACTCGATGTGATCGAGGCCAATGGTTGCGACGTGTTCGCCACTCGCGCCCGGGTTCCGACGTGGCAGAAGGCAGCTCGGGTCGGCCGTGCCTTCCTGCCCCTACGGGTCAGTCCGCGGTCGTGACGGACCTCGCGTCGGTAGCGCGTCGCTCGCCGTTCATCGTGGTCGCAGCGACGGCGTTCGCAGTGATGGCGCTCGCCCAGATCTGGATCCCGCTGACCAGTGATCGGGCTGGCCCCACAGTGATCGTGGTGGTCGCCGCGGCCGTCGCGACCTGGGGGTTCACCAGTTCGGCCTGGGGACCTCGTCGGGCGGCTCTCGCCTTGGCGTGGGTCGGTGTCGCAACCCTGGTGGTCGAACGAGTCGGCGTGGCCACCGGCTGGCCGTTCGGCAGCTATCGCTATACCGGTGTCCTGCAGCCGGCGGTGTGGCATGTGCCGGTCATCGTGCCCTTGGCCTGGTTCGCCCTCGGGATCCCGGCTCGCGAGGTGGCGAACCGTCTCTTGTCCGATCGCGCTCCCCGCGTCGTGGCGGCTGCCTGCGCTCTCACCGCATGGGACCTGTTCCTCGACCCTCAGATGGTTCGTGAGGGGTACTGGCACTGGAACGGCCAGGGTGCTTGGCGCGGCGTGCCGCTATCGAACTTCGCCGGCTGGCTCGCGGTGTCGCTCGCTGTGCTGGTCGTCGTCGACCTGATCGCCCCGGTCGGGCCGCCCACTCCGTCAGGACTTCCCCTTGTCGCGGTCTACTCGTGGTGGGCGGTGATGGAGACGATCGGGTTCGTGGCCTTTTTCGGTGACGCAACTGTTGGGCTGGTAGGAGGACTGGCGATGGGGGCCCCGACCTTGCTGGTGTGGCGCCGCCTCGCATCGAGGCGATGGTCGCGTCCAGCGGTGCCACGCGTCCCTGGTCGCCGCCGCGTGGCCGACGGTTGAGTGATGTTGGCCGAGGTCAGCGTCGTGGGTGGAGGGGTCGGCGGTCTCGCGGCTGCCATCCGGCTCGCCGCCGCCGGCCACCGGGTGACGGTTCTCGAACGAAACGAGGTTGTGGGAGGAAAGGTCGCGAGCCTGGTTCGCGACGGATATTGCTTCGAGACCGGTCCCTCGCTTCTCACCCTTCCTGCGGTCTTCGAGGACCTCTTCGCGTTGGCCGGCTCATCGCTGGCCGACGCGGTCGACCTCGTCCGGCTCGACCCCATCTGTCGCTACAGGTTCCCTGACAGTTCCACGTTCGATACCCGCTCTCGTGTCGAAGACACCGAGCAGGCAGTCGACACGTGGTCGCCCGGGTCCGGACGGGAGTGGAGGACGTTTCATGAGCGAGGGCTCGCGGCCTGGAACATCGCCGAGCGGACGTTCTTCGCCGGGCCCATGGACTCGCCTGTGGACCTGGCTCGGCGGCTGCGCTCTCCGAGCGACCTGGTCCGCATCGCCGGGTTCCGGACGCTTCACCAGCACGCTGTCCGGACCTTTCGCGATCAACGGCTCGTGAACTACGTCGATCGCTATGCCACCTACTCGGGTTCGTCGCCCTACGCGGCACCCGCCACGCTGGCGTGCATTCCGGCCATCGAGCAGGAGCTCGGCGCGTGGTACGTCCGCGGCGGACTCGGTCGTGTGGCGTCGGCGCTCGCTTCGGCGGCTCTCGGGCTCGGGGTCTCCGTGCGAACCGGCACGGACGTCGGGTCGATCACCCACCGGGACGGCCGGGTCTGCGGCGTGCGGCTCGTCGACGGCGAGGAGCGCCCGGCCGACATCGTCGTGTCCGACGTGGATGCCGACCACCTGTACCGCGACCTGGTACCGGACAGGCGACGTTTGCGACGTCTCGCCCGTGCCGGGCGGTCGTCGTCGGGCTTCGTTCTCCTGGCCGGCGTCTCCGGCCGCACGCGCGACATCGCCCATCACAACGTGTCCTTTCCCAAGTCGTATCGGTCCGAGTTCGACGCCCTGTTCGGTGATCGGCAGCCCGTGGCCGATCCCGCTATCTACGTCTGCTGCTCATCGGTCACCGACGCCGACCAGGCGCCCAGCGGTGACGAGAACTGGTTCGTGCTGGTCAACGCGCCGGCCGGGGGTGCCACGGACTGGGAGGCGGAAGCGCCCCGCTATCGGGACCATCTGCTGGACGTGATGTCCAACCGGGGATGGGACCTGTCCGGCCGGCTGAAGTTCGTCGAGACCATCACGCCCGCAGATATCGCCAGTCGGTACCGCTCCGACCAGGGTGCCATCTACGGCACGTCGTCGAACGGACGGATCGCTGCGTTCCTGCGGCCCGGGAACCGCGGTCCGCTGCGCGGCCTGTACCTCGTCGGCGGGTCGAGCCATCCCGGCGGAGGCCTTCCTCTGGTGGCCATCAGCGCCCGGATAGTGGCCGACCTGGTGTCGGCAGACCTGGTTGCGGCGGATCGAGGGTGACCGTGGGCGCACGCGCTTCGATATCCCTCGTGGGACCCGCCTCATGACGGTAGAAGCCACTGGGAACGCCCGAGAGGGCGAGCCGGCCACGAGCGACTCGAACCCGTCCGCCCGGGCGGACACAGTGGTTGCCTCGTTCCATCTCGTCCGCTATCCGCGGCGCCGGATCCCCGTCGAGCTCGTCCGCTTCGTCACGCAGCGAGGCGCGCTGCGACGGTCCCGCGGACTTCGTTTCGCTCGCATCCTCGGTTCGGCCCGAGGCCGTTCGATGTCCCTGTCAGCCGACCTCAGCCGCTGGGCGCTGTTCGCGGTGTGGGAGAACGAGGCTGCGCTGGAGCAGTTCCTCGCCTCGTCACCGGTGAGCGCTCATTGGCATCGCCACGGGATCGAGACCTGGACAGTTGCGCTGCAGCCGCTTGCCGCGCACGGGACCTGGGGTGGCGCCGATCCGCTCGGCCATCGGCACGAGGCCACCGCCGACGTCGCCCCGCTCGCCGTGCTGACCCGCGCGGCGGTCCGGCCCCGTCACTGGCCCAGCTTCTACCGCGCCGCTGCTGCGACCGAAACCCTCCTGGCCGGCGCGCCGGGTCTCGTGGCATCGGTGGGCATCGGTGAACGCCCCGTCGGTCGCCAGGCGACGTTCAGCATCTGGACATCAGCTGGTGCGATCGGCGCGTTCGCTTATGGAACGGAGCATGCCGATACCGTCCGCCGCACCCGCCAGGAGCGGTGGTACGCCGAAGAACTGTTCGCCCGGTTCCGTCCCTACCGCTCGGCCGGCACCTGGGACGGCATCGACCCGCTGCGCGAGGGTCTGGCTGTTCGACCGCTGCGTGAGCGCACCGAGGCCGGCACGATCGGCAACAGCATCCCGTAGGGCTCGCCTCCGAAGCGGTGGTGCAGTGCGTGGGCCTGGGACAGGTGATCGAGCAGGGGCACGTGGATCCGAAGGCGTGGGAGCCGACCGTGGATGTAGACATCGTGGACGAACAGGTACGCCGCACCGTATGCACCGACGCCGGCCACCACGCTGACCAGTTGGCCGAGGTGGGGCACGTTGAACCCAGCGGTGATCGCTAGGACGGCCAACCCGGCGAACACGACGGGGAAGAGGTCGTTGCGTTCGAAGCGCCCGACGCGCACTGCGTGGTGGCTGCGGTGCCAGCCGATGGCGAACCCGTGCATCACGAAGCGATGCACGAGATAGGTGAACGGCTCCATCACGACGAAGGCGATCGCCACGATGAGCCAGGTGTGCAGCGTCGGCATCAGGTGACCGAGGCTACCGGCCTGAACCCGTTTGGCAGGTTTGGGCGTCGCGTCGCGACGCCCAGGGCAGGCCGGTGGCGCGAGCGTCCTCGTCCGGTCTGCGACCGTCCTGTGCCTTCCAGCGCAGCAGCACCCACGTGAGCAACGAGAAGCCGTACACGAAGTCCTCGACCGGGATGTCCAATGGGAACCTCCACGGGCTCCGGCGGTCCGCGTTGTACCGCACGACCGGTGCCGACAACTTGGTCAACCACCCGTTGACCAGCACCATGAAGAAGAACGAGATGGCGATGGTCGCCCAGTACGACGGACTGTGGAACAACCCGGTGCGCAGGCGGCGGGTCTCATACAGCACCACTGCGACGACTGCCGCCCCCGCGGCGATGGAGTACTCGGGCATCAGCGGCCGATCACCCGCCGAGACGCTTCGAAAGTCAGGAGGGCGCAGATCGGGATGATCACGAAAAACGCGATCTCCTCGACGGGCAGATGGATGGGTATCTCCCATCCGGTCACGTATCGACCATTGAAGCTCCAGTGGTGGCGGGCGACAGCCACCATGTCCCAGAGCGAGAACACCACGACCGGAAGCCAGAGCGCTCGCACGAGCCGTATCGGTCGGCGGTAGACGCGGGCCCGGAAGACGAGCTCGAGCGGCAGGGTCAGGGCGAAACAGCCGCCCATCAGCAGCAGGTATTGGAAGCGATCCACCC
>JBBSGQ010000137.1:0-8838 GCA_038253965.1 Acidimicrobiales bacterium
CACGGAATCCGATCACTGGCTCGCCGACTGGCTGCGAACATGCGGAGACAGCAACCGGGCCGAGCTGCGCAGCGAGGCCGGCGACCGCGTGAGCAAGTTCCTCGAGTGCTTCCCGCCGCTTCGGGCCGCGTGGCGACCGGTCACCGAGAGCAAGCTCAGCGTCGAGCTGTGCGCTGGGCGCATCCGCCTTCAAGGCAAGGTGGACCTGACGATCGGTACGGCCGCCGGAAGGCGCGCGGGCAAGGTGATCGTCGATCTCAAGAGCGGCGGCACTAGCATGACCCACCGCGACGACCTGCGATTCTACGCGCTGCTCGAAACCATCCGCATCGGCGTTCCTCCCCGCCTGGTGGCCAGCTACTACCTCGACCAGGGCGTGGCCCACACCGAGGCCGTCACCGTTGGCATGCTCGACGCCGCGGTGGCCCGCACGGTGGACGGGGCGCGGCGCATCGTCGACCTCCGCAACGGCACGGTCGCGCCCGTCAAGCGGACAGCCGTC
Source organism: Acidimicrobiales bacterium (assembly GCA_038253965.1). Taxonomy (GTDB): domain Bacteria; phylum Actinomycetota; class Acidimicrobiia; order Acidimicrobiales; family Iamiaceae; genus JBBSGQ01. Next base: position 503 of record JBBSGQ010000137.1, read on the forward strand.
TCCTGCCGGTGGTGCCAGATCCTGGCCGACTGCACCGAGGGCAAGTCCCATCTTCGGGCCGACGACGACTTCGTGGAGCTGGACCCGAACTGACACTGTTCCCCCCTCCCAGGAGACGGGTAGCCTCCGGAGATGCCCGAGTCACAAGGCCGACAGGTCAAGGTGACGCAGGAGGCCACGGGACGCGAAGTGAAGTCCGCCTCCCTCGTCCCGCTCCAACTCCCGCCCCTCGCTGAGGAACCCGATCGGCTGGCGGACCCTCGCCGGGGTGATGTCGACGAATGGGGGCGCAGCGAACGCATGCGAGCGCTGGCCCGACGGATCTACGACCCGGTGTACCGACGCTGGTTCCGTGTGGGTTGGGAGGGCCTGGAGAAGATCCCCACGGACGGCGGTGCGCTGCTCGTCGCCAACCACGCCGGAGCGATTCCCTCGGACGCGCCAGCGATCATGCACGGTATCGAGACCGAGCTCGACCGGCCGGTGTACGGCTTGGCTGATCACTTCTTCAAGGGTGCCCCGGTGCTCGGCACGCTGTGGGCCCGCAACGGCGGTGTCGTCGCCCATCCTGAGAACGCCTACCGCTTGCTGCGGGAACAGGACCAACTGGTGCTGGTGTTCCCCGAGGGCAGCAAGGGAACTGCCAAGACCTACCAGGAGCGCTATCGGCTACGGCGCTTCGGGCGCGGCGGCTTCATCGAGATCGCGATGCGGGCCGGCGTGCCCATAGTGCCTATCGCAGTCATGGGCGCCGAGGAGTCGATGCCCATCCTGTTCAAGCTGCCGACGTTGGCCAAGGTGATGGGAGTGCCGTACGTGCCGGTCACCGCGAACATGCTGGCGTTCGGTCCGCTCGGAGCGCTCGCATACTTTCCGGCGAAGTTCAAGATCCAGGTGCTCGACCCGGTCCGCTTCGACGTGGAACCCGATCAGCCCCGGTACTCGCGCAGCCGGATCATGGACGAGTCTGAAGCGATCCGCCAGCGCATCCAGGAGGCGCTGTACGAGATGCTCCGCCAGCGACGCTCCGTCTGGTTCGGCTGATGGGACGGCGGGTCCTCATCACAGGGCTCGGCACGTTCTGGGGCGGCCGAGTTGCACAAGTGCTCGAAGCACGCGACGACGTGGACGTGATCATCGGTCTCGATGCGATGGAGCCGCAGGTCAAGTTGGAGCGGACCGAGTTCGTGCGCAGCGACGAGAACTACTCGATCCTGTCGCGCATCGTGCAGGCGACCGGCGTCGACACGATCGTGCACACCTTCCTCGTGGTCGACTCGACCCAGATGGCGGCGAAGACGATGCACGAGATCAACGTCATCGGCACGATGAACCTGTTCGCTGCCGCGTCGAGCCCAGGCAGCACGGTACGCGACGTGGTGGTGAAGTCGTCAGCCCTGATCTATGGCAGTTCTCCCCGGGACCCCTACTGGTACCGCGAGGAGAATCGACGCACGTCGACGCCCCGGACACGCGCCGAACGCAGCCTGCTCGAGGTCGAGGGCTACGTCCGCGACTTCGCCCGCGACAATCCACACGTCTGCGTGACCCTCCTGCGCTTCTCCAACGTGCTCGGCCCTGACATCGTCACGCCGCTCGCCAAAGCGCTGATGCTCCCGCTCGTGCCCTCAGTTCTCGGGTTCGATCCCCGCTTCCAGTTCGTGCACGAGGACGACGTCGTCTCGTCGATCCTGTTCGTCTTGGAGAACGAGGTGCCCGGCGTGTACAACGTCGCAGGCGATGGCCAGCTGCCGTGGAGCGAGGTGGCGAACATCGCGGGGAAGCGCACAGCTCCCATGCCGCCGTTCGGGATTCGTCTTGCCACCGCACCGCTGCGTCGCCTCGGCCTGGTCGACCTCCCACCAGAGCTCATCGACCTTCTGAAGTACGGGCGAGGGGTCGACAATCGGCGCCTCAAAGAAGCCGGGTTCCATTACCAGTTCACATCGGCGGGCACCGTTCAGTCCTTCGCCGAGGCGCTGCGTCTCCGAAGCACAGTCGGCGATCATCATCCCGCGTATGAGTACCAGGAGGACGTGGAGAACTTCTTCCGTCACTCCCCTGCCGTGCAGCGAGACCGATAGGGCGAATCGAGCCCTGCGACACCGACTGATCCCGAGCAGACTGCAGATGTGACCACGATCCGCAGCGAGATCAAGAACAGGGTCGGCTTGGTGATCCTTGATGCGCCTGAGCGTCGCAACGCGCTCGATCTCGACATGTGCGACGAGATCGTGGCGACCCTGGATGCTCTCGAAGGCGACGGCGATGTGGGTGCGCTCGTCGTTACCGGGGAACCTCCAGCGTTCTGCGCAGGCGCCGACCTCTCCCATCTCGGCGCGTCACAACGGGACGGGTTGCGTCGGGTGTACGAGGGCTTCCTGCGGGTCGCGCGGTCGCCGCTGCCGACGATCGCCGCAGTCAACGGCGCAGCGGTTGGGGCGGGCATGAACCTCGCGCTGGCCTGCGACCTTCGACTCGCATCACGCTCGGCCAAGTTCGACACGAGGTTCCTGCAACTCGGCATCCATCCGGGAGGCGGTCACACGTGGATGCTGCGACGAGCAGTCGGCCCGCAGGCAGCAGCCGCGATGGTCCTGTTCGGTGAGGTGCTCGAGGGCGTCGAAGCCGAGCGGATCGGCCTGGTCTGGCGCTGCGTGGCCGACCACGAGCTCCTTGCCGCGGCGCACCAGGTCGCAGCTCGAGCCGCCGCCGGGCCACCAGAGCTCGTACGTCGCACCAAGGCCACCCTGGCCGACGTTGCAACCATCACCGAGCACGCCGAAGCGGTCGAGCGAGAGCTGGAGCCACAGGTCTGGTCGATCAACCAACCTGCGTTCGTCGAACGCCTGGCTGCGCTCCAGGCCCGCATCACCCACCGCCCGCAGGAAGGCGTCAGTTCGCCCTGATGAGGTGAGTCAGCCGGCGGCGTCGAGCTCCGGCCTCAACTTCTCCAGGATCTTCTCCACGGCGGGAAGGATCTCCGCTGCGGTCTTGAGGTTGGAGACAGTCGATATGTCGGGCATCAGGGTCCACACCTTGCGGCCCAGGGCGATCACGTTCCTGGCATGAGCGCCGGGCGTGAACGCGGGACCCCCCAGCGCCTGGTCGGCGGCGACTGCGTCGTCAACAGCTTTCGGGAGCTCACTCAACGTCGTGACGTCGTTCCACCTCAGCGCCAGACCGGCGAGCATCGGGTTGTCGTAGCCGCCGAGCATGGTGATCGGCGTGGTCTTGAACACCACCACGGGGAGGCCAGCCGACCAACCGACCGAGGCCTCCATCACGCTGCCATCGTCCGGCACCCGTCCGTCGAGGTTGAACACCACGGCGGCACACCGCTCCAGGAGTTGATAGACGTCGAGCGCGAAGACGAGCTTGCGGACGACGGGCATCACGTTCGCCATGTCCTGCGGCGGCAGACGCGGCGCGTTGATGTCGCCCATCACGCTGGCCACCTCGATGCCGTCGCGTTGCGGGACATAGGTGGAGAAACCGGCGTCTTCGAGCGCTTTCGCGATCTCCAGTTGCTGCGCGACGTCAGCCCGGCTGAACATCGGCCCCGAGCAGTACACGGGTGATCCGGGTCTGGACGTCAAGGTTCCTCCCTCGCTGGTGGTCATCGAGAAGTCGACGTTGTGGCAATCTGCCTCAGGTCGCTGAGAAGTCGACGAGCACGCCGCTGGGCGACAGTGTTCTCACCATCGCCCATGCCCGCCAACGCGTCGCCGAGCAGGATCCGGCCTTGCTCGACGGACCGCTTGTCGCGACCGAGCACCGTGGCCAGGCTCGTGGCCGTGCGCAGCATCCATGATGCCGCGCCCAGTCGCTTGGCCAGTCCGAGACTTTCGTTCAAGAGCGCTACCGCTTCGGTCGGACTGCCAGATCGGCCCTCGTCGAGCGCCATCGCCTTCAACCGGAGGAGCTCCGGGTCATAGAAGGGTTGCCGAAGCTCGGCGCTGGTGACGAGACCGGCATCTGCAGTTGCCACCGCCTGTTCGAAACGCCCGAGATGGAGTTGCGCATCGGCCAGCATGGCGAGTCCCAGCGGCGCGCCGCCGCGGTTCCCCTCGTCGATGAGCAGGCCGACTCCGAGGTCGAGCTGGTCGAGGCCAGTCTGATCGCCCACGCGGGCGCGTTCGGTCCCGAGCACGAGGAGAGCCAAGCCGCGCCAGAACGGCAGGCCGACCTCCTCGGTCAACCGGAGGTTCTCGGTGGCGACGGCGGTGGCTAGGTCGCCCTCGTCACGCAGGTGGCGGATGATAGCGACCGCGTGGCGGGCCATCGCCTGGCTGAGCGAGGAGGGTAAGGCGTCGGCCTCCCGACTGCCCTCGAGCGCCTTCGCCAGACCAGCGTCGGGCTGACCCAACCACCACAGGTTCCACGACGCCATCGTGTGGAAGAAGACACCCTCGTCATGGCCGACGCCATAGGTGACCGCCTCGAAGTCGCCGTCGCGTGAAAGGCTTATCGCCAGCTCGGAGTGCGCGAGTGCGCGCTTGCCCTCTCCACGGAAGAACAGTGCCATCCCCAAGGTGCCGTTGCCGCGCAGAGCGGCAACGCGAGACCCTGTGGCGTCAGCGATGGTAACGATGCGCTCGGCCATCCCGATGGCGATGTCGTCGTCTCCATGGTCGGTGTGGTAGATCGCCGCGCCGTTCAACGCAGAGGTGAGCTCCTCGTCATCGCCGAGCTCTTCGGCCAAGGCGATGGCTCGTTCCCAGATCGGGAGGAGGTCAGCCCCACCCAGACCCGAGCTCCCCATCAGGGCGTTGGCCAGCAAGATGTTGAGCGATAGCAAGCCCTCGCTGCGCTCAGCTCCGGCCGGAGCGTCGTCGAGTGTGGCCAGACCCCTGCGGTAGTGGGCCACAGCTTCGCCGAACGCGGCATGCACGGCAGCCCGACGACCGGCTCGCCCATACCACTCAGCTGCTCGGACGGGCTGGCCCGCGGCGGCGAGATGATGGGCCATGAGCTCCGGAGTCGCGTTGAGCTGTCCGTCGAAGCGCTCCTCCAACACCCTTGCGACATGGGCGTGCAGATCGCGCCGTTGGCGCCGCAGCAACGACGTATAGGCCGCGTCCTGGATCAACGCATGCCGGAACAGACAGTCGACCTCGTCGCCGACCGTACGCGTGATCAGCACGCCGGCGTCCTCGAGGCGGGAGAGTGAGGTGGCCAGGTCCCCGGCTTCGGTCATGGTGACAGCCTCGAGCAAGGTCAGCGGGAACTCTCGGCCGAGCACCGCCGCTGCCTGCGCCACGTGACGAGCGTTGCCCAGCCGATCGAGCCGCGCAGCCAGCAGCACCTGCAGCGTTTCGGGCACCTCGGGGTCGCCGGCGGTCGGTCGGCCCTCCTGGGCCGATTTGACCAGCTCTTCGATGAACAGCGGGACGCCGTCGCCGCGATCTGCCAGGGCCGCAAGGCTGTCGGCGGACAGGGAGGTCTCGCCAGCGAGCTGGCGCACGAGCTCCTCGCCTTCGAGCGGGCTGAGGCGGGACAGCTCCACGGTGGTAGCCGCTGCGGGCAGTTCGACAGACGGGTCAGGTCTGTGGGTCAACAGGCAGAGGATGCGGTGCTGGTGCACCTGGTCAGCGACCAGGTGGAGCAGCTCGAGCGACGTCGGATCACACCAGTGCACGTCTTCGACCACGACGATCACCGGGCGACCGGTGGCCAGCGCCATCGGCCACTCGGCGAGGGCGTCGAGCACGCGCCGGCGGCGGAGCTCAGGGCCTTCGGTGGCAAGCGCTTCCTCGTCGCTGATCCCGAGAAGATCAGCCACGTAGGGCACCATCTCCGGGGCCTGATCCCCGAGGGGTGTGAGGAGTTGCCGAAGCCTCGCTCGACGCTCCGCCACCGCGTCACGTTCGATGGGACCGATCGACCGCTCGAGCAGGTCGATGACCGGCTGAAGAGGGCTGCCAGCTGCCAGCTCGGAGCATTGGAACTCGAGCCAGACGTGGGACGCCTCAGACGTCTGCTGGTACAGCGCCTGCAGCAGACGGGACTTGCCGACACCCGGTTCCCCAGACACGACGACCGTCTGGCCTTGGCCGGCGCACGCCTGCTCGAACCGCTCGCAGATCGTGGCCAGTTCATCTTCGCGACCGACCAACGTCGTGGTCGGTGGCGTCTGCGATCTCGGCGTGAGCACGCCGACGCCCACCACCTCCCAGACGTGGATCGACTGGCTCACTCCCTTGAGCACCGGAACGCCCCGGTCGACGATCCGGAACCGCGGGTCCAGCATGCAGCGCGTGGCGTCGCTTATCACGACAGATCCGGGCAAGGCCTGCGATTCGAGCCGGGCCGCGATGTTCGGCGTGCTCCCGAAGACCGAGGTGTCGGAACGGTCGGCGCTGCCCATCGCACCGACGATCGTCGGGCCGCTGTGGATGCCGACACGGGCCGCGAGCTGGACACCGGCGCTGTCGCGAACGTGGGAGTTGAGCCCTTCCAGGCCGTCCACGACGGCGAGACCGGCGCGCACCGCGCGTTCGGCATCGTCTTCGTGTGCAGTGGGATACCCGAAGTAGGCGAGCAGCCCGTCTCCGAGATATTGGGCCACGTGGCCGCCGAGGCTGGTCACTGCAGCCCGACCCATCTCCTGGTAGGCGAGCACCAGTTCGCCTGTCTCTTCCGGGTCGAGGACCTCCGACAACGCCGTCGATCCCACCAGGTCGCAGAACATCACGGTCAGGTGACGACGCTCTCCTCCCCGCATCCCCTCGCCCGCTCCCGCCTGGCGCATGGTGGGCAGGGATCCGGCTGACATGGCGCGAGGAAGCGCGGATCCGCACGAAGGACAGAAGCGCGCCGCAGGGCTCGGGACCTCCCCACATGTCGAGCAGCCAACGGCGACAAGAGCGCCACACGCGCGGCAACGAGGTGCGCCCTCCTCATTGTCCAACCCACAGTCGCCGCAGCGCATGCTCCCCCCCGGGGTGGGGTAGCCGCCGAGTATACGACCGGGGTCAACAGCACGGCCTGACCATCGCGCCCGCCAACCTTTGGGGCGGTCCTCAAGAGGTTGGGTCCGGGGGGCGGACCGTCGGCGATCGGCGATCGGCGGTCGGCGGTCGGGCCGCAAGGTGGGTGCGGTCGGGCGATCGGCGGGTCGGGCGATCGGCGGGTCGGGCGATCGGCGGGTCGGGCGATCGGCGGGTCGGGCGATCGGCGGGTCGGGCGATCGGCGGTCGGGCGGGAAGGTGGGTGCGGGGATGCCGCCCTGAGCGGCTCGGGCGCACCAAGCTCGTCGCCTCCAGAGCAAGGTTGGCGCGCTCACGCCGCTCCGGGCGGCTCTCGCACCCCAACCTTCGCGGTACTGCCGACTTGGGTCCGCGACGGCGAACATCTCGAGCGCATCGGCATGGACGCACCGACCTTGGCTTCGTTGTCACACCCCGTCACAAAGATGGAGCCATGACAACCCACTCCGCCCATCACACGGTCACCCGCTTCGCTGCTCGGCATCTCGGGCTCGTCACGTGGCGGGTTGCGATCGATGCCGGCTTGACCCGACACCAGATCCAACACCTGCTTCGTCAAGGGCGATGGATCCGGATCCTGCCTGCCACATACCGAATCGCCGGCTCCCCGCGATCGTGGGAACAGACAGCGCTCGCGTTGTGCCTCGCAGGACCGGAGGGAACGGTGGTGTCCCATCGAACAGCGGCCGCCGTCTGGGGTCTGCGAGCACCACCAGACCGGCCCGAGATGTCCGTGCCCCGCCGAGCCAGCGGACGATCGGCCATAGCGCGGGTGCATCGCGTCGACCTCGCGGCCGAGGATCGAACACGCCGCGCGCTGATCCCTGTCACCTCGGCCGCTCGGACCATCGTCGATGTCTCCGGCTCATTCGAGGCGTCGATCCTCGCCGATACCGTCGACGCCGCCTTCGAGGCCAGCATCGTCACGCCCGCGGCGGTGCTCGGTGCCGCTCGGCGAGCGAGCCGAGCACCTGGGAAGAAAGGCCTCGCCACCTTGGTCAAAGTGCTCGAACCTTGGACCGATCCCATCCGCCCGGACAGCCCTGCCGAGGCGCGGCTGCTGCGCCGGCTCGACGAGTGGGGTGTGGCGGCTCCGGTCCGTCAGCACGTCGTGCGCGACGCCGCCGGCGTGCCGATCGCCCGGGTCGACGTGGCTTGGCCGGCCCTTCGTGTTGCCATCGAGTACGACGGCGCAGCGTTTCATGGCTCTTCGCGTTGAAGTGGGGAGCGTGATCCCGGCACTGTTGGGTGAGGGTCCACCAACGGCGGCAGGGGCCCCGCCATCGTTGCGGCTGTTCGAAGGCTGCGACGACGAGGAGACCCCTGCGATGGGTGACGGTAACG
>JBBSGQ010000138.1:0-8806 GCA_038253965.1 Acidimicrobiales bacterium
AACGCACACAGCACACCCGTTGCCGGCCACCGCCAAGCGCCGCTGCGGCGCCGGCTCACCGCCCACCTACCGCTTCGCTGGCAGCGACCGCGCGTACGTCGTACCGAGGCTTACCCATTTTGCGAGCTGACGCTTGGTGCGAACGTCTTCCAGCTCGACTCGCAGCCATCCCCGCATCGGTCGGTCACGCATCTCGACGAGGCGAGCACTCGTCTTCGCCACAAGTCTCTCCGACTTCGCTGGATCCACGCGGACCATGACTCCACCTTGACCGCTCGCCGCAACGGCCATGTTGCCGCAAACGAGGAATGCGAGTCCGCCGAACATCTTCGTCTCAGTCACATCAGACTCGCCGACCAAGAGTCCGCGTATGCGTGCCGCCAGATCTTCGTCATAGACCATGCCGGTGATCGTAGAGACCGGGATCAACCACCGAAGCCTCCAACCGACTCGAACCCCACTGACCTGGCCCCAGAAAGGGCGGCCCGCTCACTGTGAGACCGTCAAGTCTGCGTCAGGACCGATACGTCCGGTGGCCGTCGTCTGGCTGCCAGACTCCTGCCACCCGTGAGGAGGGCGATCTTGGATGCAACCGGGCGGACGTCATCATCGGCGACGCCAGCTTCGGCGACAGAGTCATTGATGCTCGACGACCTGCTACTCGATCTGGGCAGCCTGCGGGTCGCAGCCTCGCACGAGGCGGCGGCTGGCCGCTGGCTCGACGCTTATCTGCTGACCTGCGGCGCACTCCAAGTGATCGACGACTGGCTGCATCGCAGTGACGGGCTCCTCGATCGTGCCGTAGGGGTCCTTCCGGCACGCCCGTACGCTTTGCGCTGGGCGGCAGTTTCCGCCGCTCAGCTGCGCGACCTGGCCGCTCGGCGTTCTAGGTCGCGTCGCGTTCTGAGCGAGCACCGCGACGAACTGCTCGATCTCACTGTCGCTCTTGCAGGGGCCGCGCTCGATCCGTCAAAGCTTGGTACCGATGCCCTGCGACACCGGGTCGAGCAGATGTTCGCTGAGGGGACGACCTGGCCGCCAGACGCTGACGCGCAGATCATCTCTCTCCCCGCATGCTTTCGCAGCTTCGACCAACACCCGGCCGACGCGGTCGCCCTCGCTCGACTGGTCGAGCCCGAGCTCACCCCGAACACGCCGGTCGTGGTTGCCGGGGTTCGCACCTCGGGGATCTATCTCGGCGCTCTGATCGCGGCCGACCTGCGAGCGCAGGGTCGCCACGTCGAGATGATCGGCATCCGGCCCGGTGATCGGCTCGATGCCGGTCAGCGCCGGCCTCTGGCCGGTGCCGCTGGCTCCCCCACGGTGCTGGTCGTCGACGACCCTCCGGTGAGCGGCTCATCGATCGCCGGAGTCGTCGGTGTGCTCGAGTCGGCCGGCATGGACGCGGATCAGATCGTCGTCGTCCTGGCGGTCGACGCAGACGAAGGCGGTCTGCCTGCGCTACTCGCCGGTCGACGCAACGTCGTCCTACCTGGGCGCGACTGGCACACCGACGGCCTCTTCGAGGTGGACGCGGCGCGGTCGGCCATCGGGGGAATGCTCGGTCCGAGGCACGTGCTCGAGTCCTTCGGGCGCGCTGCAGATCCCCGAACTGGTCGTGAGACGACGGTCGGGGCGCGGCGCGTCCATCGTCGAGCGGCGTTCGCCGCGACGGTGGTCGACGAGGTCACCGGGCATCGCGAGGATCGCCTGTTCCTCGTGGAGGGCGTGGGCCTGGGGTGGTTCGGCCGGCATGCCAGCAGGGTGGCCGAGCGCTTGCCCGGCCTCGTCCCCGATGTGCTCGGGCTCGCCGACGGCCTCCTCTACCAGTCGCTGCCTGCCGGCACACGACGGTGGATGACCGTGGACGACGGTGGGACGGCGATGGAGCGCTACTTCGTGTCCCGTCACAGAGCTATGCCGGTTGCTTCTGATCGCAGCTTCGCCATCAGGGGGCGGCGTCAGGCGGTGTGGGAGGTCGCGGCGGAGGTCGTGGGCCGTGGCCTCGGCCGTCTGGATCTGCTCATCCGGGTCCCATTGGTCTACCCGGTTGTTCGCAGCCTGCTGGCCGTTTCTGCCCCTTCGGTCGTCGACGGCAGGGTCGCTCTCGACCGGTGGCTCGACGCCCCGGGATCCGGTCCGCTCAAGAGTGAGGCGGCCGAAGGGTCCTTCACGAATCGCGAGCTCGCCACCTACGACCCGGTCTTCGACCTCGCCGGTCTCGCGGGTATCGACACGTCGCTGGCTGAGCGCGTGCGGAACGGGTGGGAAACCGCCACCGGTACTTCCGTCGATCCCGAACGCTGGGTCCTTCACCGACTCGTGCACGCGTGGAGTCGGCGTCGAAATGGCGGTTCCGAACACGCACAAGCCCGAGCGGTGGCGCAAGCCCTGCAGGGATACGTCGCCGAAGTGCTCCTACCCGCCGAACGGCCGCCGGCCGACGGACCGTGGTGTGCTCTTGACGTCGACGGCGTCCTCGAAACTGCCGCACTCGGCAGCTCCGCTCCCTCGGCCGAAGGGGGCCTGGCTCTCGCATCGCTCATCGCGCATCGCTATCGGGTCGTCCTGGTGACGGGCCGGAGCGTGGACGACGTGGCCGATCGCGTTGTCGCTTGGGGGCTTCCGGGTGGCGTGGCGGAATATGGATGCGCACTCGTGGCCGACGGCGGCACGGTGACCGACCTCCGCTCCTCCGCAGCAAGGGAGGTCATGGCCCAGGTGGCCACCTCACTCCGTGCCGTCCAGGGAGTGGAGCTCGACCTCGGCTACCGCTACGCGGTGCGGGCCTACCGCCGCGTGTCGAACGGCGGCCGGCGGCCGCTCGACCCGGACGAGACCGCAGTCTTGTTGGCTCTGCGCGCCGGCCGCGTCGAGGTCGTGGTCGGAGAGGACCAGACCGACTTCGTGCCCGTCGGGTACACAAAGGCCACCGGAGTGCGGGAACTGCTGGCGCGGCTCGATCCAGGCACAGCGTCCGACCGACCTTTGGCCCTTGCGGTCGGCGACGGACCGGCCGACGTGCCGCTCATCGGTCTGGCCCAACGATTCGTTGCTCCGCGTCACGCCGACCCAGTTCTCGTCACCGCCGGCGCGACAAAGGCGCGTGGCGCGTACCAAGCCGGCTTGGCCGACGCGGTTGGGATGCTGATCGGTCACCGTTGCGGCGGTTGTCCGACCTGCCGGCAACCGTTGTCGGACCGAGCCCGGCTGCTCCTTCCCCTCTTCTCGCTTTACGAGGCGGGCGCCGTAGGCGCTCCGCGTCGCTTGGGAGCCATCGTCGTCTCAGCCGCCCGAGCTGCAGTTGCTGGTTGAAAGAACCGCCGTCAACGCGTGAGCGGTCGACGCCGCCACCGGAGTGGTCCGCGCACCAGCAGGGTGGCCACCGTCCCCACCACGACGAGCAGAGCAGTAGGCGACCAGGCGCGGCTGAGCAGGAGCAGTTCGGCCACGACGGTCGCCAACCCCACCGCGCCGACACCACCTATGACCCACCGGGCCAAGGGGTCAGCGGCCCGGGAGCGGTAGCCGAAACCCACCGAGGGACAGACCAGCACGACCCATGCGACCAGCGGGCCGCGCACGACAGGCGAGAGCCCAACGAGCACGGCGAGCGTCGCCACGACCGTCGAGACGGCGACGATCCAGATCCACCACGAGGGAAGGTTGCGCCAGTGCGACCTCGGTGGCGCTGGCAGTTCTCCTGCTCCCGATCCATCCTGCGGGGTCATCCCTGCCTCCGGTCGGGGCGACCGAACACGGTGGCGTTCGGCGATCGGAACAGCACGTTGAACCGACCATCGCGCAGCAGCGCTCTCTCGATCCGGTCAAGTGATCCCAGAGGCAACGCTCCGGTCGCCTCGACCTCCGCTTTCTGGCTGCGGGTGATCAGTAGGTACGTGTCTCTGTAGCGTCGATCGGCCAGCCATCCCGCCAAGGTGTCTGCTGGATGAGCGAGCAGGCGGGCCCGACCGTCCGCCGGCTCGGCCGCGATGAACACATAGGTGAGGTTCTCGTAACGCTTCCACTGAAGCGGGAAGTCGCCCGTGCCGGCCACCAGTAGCGACCCGGCTGGCGCGTGGCTGAAGACCAGGTTGGAAGCCGCAACCTCGTCATGGCTGAAGTAGTACCAGCGCTCCTTCCCGTAGTAGCTGAAGAGAAAGCCGGCGAGCAGGGTCGCAGCAAAGGCGACGGCGACCGTTGCGCGCCAGCGATCGGTCACCACCGGCAGGTGCAGCCGTTTGGACCACCACGCCGTTCGGGCCTCACCCGCTGGCGACCACACCGCCAGTGCTGCGTACCACGCCAGGAGAGGCACAGCGAACAAGAACGTGCGGAACACGATCTCACCGTCGAAGTCGTTGGCCAGCACCAGCGCGGCCGGGCTGATGGTCAACGCGAGCGCCACCCCGTCGAGCTGCCGGCGCCTGAGGCACCGGACGATGCCCACTGCGGCCGCGATGGCGATCAGCGCCACGACGGCTCTGCCCATGTTCGAGACCAGGACCTGAGATCCGCTGAGCCGGCCCTGGTCGACCAGGTTGCGATCGGTGTTGGCGGCGGGCTTGCCGACCGACGCGATGAGCGACGGGAAGTTGGCGTGGATGAACGGCGAAGCGGCCGTGAACGCCCAGACCGCTGTCATGCCGACGGTGGCGATCCCCATCGAGAACGTACGGACCCGTCTGGTCACGAGCAGTGCTCCAAGGGCAACGACCAGCATGAAGGGCGTGATCTGGTGGCTCGAGACGATGGCCGCGATCGCTAGGCAGAGCACCAACCACACCCAGTTCGCCGACCACGCGCGCGTCTCACCAACCACAGGAGGTCCCTTGCCGGTATCACGCCGGAGGCGGTTCACGACGACGGCGATCACCCCCAGGTACAAGAGGAACGCGAACGACTGCGGTGAGAAATAGTCTTGCCCGACCCAGTTGGCAGTGAGGAAGAACGCCACGGCGGTCCATGAACGACGGCGGTCGCCGCCGAGGCCGCGGTAGATGAGGAGCAGCACCGGAATGACCGCCAGGTTGGCGAGCACCGGCCACCACCGCGCCGCGTGCACCGGCGCGCCGATGCCGAACAGCGAAGAGAGGGCGGCGGAAACGGCGAAGAACCCGGGCCAGTTCTGGTACACGTTCAGGTGGGCGATGTGGGGATCGACGGTGCCGTGGCGCTGGATGTAGTCGATGATCCCGATGTGCTTCCAGGCCCAGGAGTAGCGCAGGGTGCCGTACAGCACTGCAGGCGTGCCGTGCACCAACCCGACGAAGACCGCAAGCGGTGCGGCCAGGCGCCAGGTCGCGGGTTGGCGGCGTCCGACCTCGACCCCGAATGCGAGGATCAGGAGGCCGAGGCCGACGTACGCAGGCGGGCGAAGGATCGACAGCAGACCGAGATCGGACATGGCGCCCGGACGGATCCCCCAGGCGCCGGCCAACCACGCCACCACTCCGCCAACCACGAGCACGGCCGTAGGCCAGGACTGCTTCGTCATGACCGAGCGGAACGTCGGCGTCCACCATCGCTGGGACTTGGATGCCGGAGCCGTGGTCGCCGTGGCACGCACGTCGAGCGCGCCTCCACGTGCCAGCTCGCGGAGCACCACGTCGACGTTGTGGCGTACCCACCATCGGTTGTCCCGGTAGCGGTTGGTCTTGTCGAGGTTTTGGCTCACGTGAGCGAGCCAGGCAAGCACGACCATCGTGCGCTGGGAGACGGCTGCGTTCACCGACCACGACGAGGACAGAAGGCTACGCTCGGCGTCGGTCCATCCGTCGCGAAGCACGTCCACCACGTGGCTACCGAGCTCGCCCCCCGCCGTCTCCCAACGACGATCCAACACGAACTGCACGAGGTCGAGCTCGGGCAAGGCCTCGGCGGCCGATTCCCAATCGAGGATCGCGCTCACCTCTGAGCTGTCATCGGTCAAGAGCACGTTCGAGCCGGAGAGGTCTCCGTGAACGCGGGTGACAGTGACCTCACGGCCTTCCAGCTCGGCTCGCAGGTGAGCGGTCATCGCCGCGAGGCCCCTCGTCGATCGGGCGCGGCGCACGACGCCGGCAAGAGTTGCCGCTGGCCGCTCGATCCACGCCTCCAGCTCCGCGGCGCCCACCTCGAGCCGGCGGGCTGTGGAACTGTGCAGTTGATCGCACGCTGACACCAGCGCCCGGCCGGCCCGTGCCGCAGTCGCCGCGTCGGATAGAGCGACCGAAGCAGGTAGGCCGGCCCCGACCGTCTCGACCATCCACGTGTCGTCGGTCGCATGATCAAGCGGCCTCGGCACCTGCCCGGCCAGTGCCGTGAGGCGGGAATCGCTGTGCACAGTGGCGATGCCACGACGGTGACGCTGGATGCTGGAACGGCCGGACGTGCCCGCCGCCAGGCGGACCACCGCGGGACTGGGCATTCCCGGCGCGGACAGCACGATGACATCGTGACCCGAGGTCAGCAAGCTCCAGTCTGCGTCGGCAGCCGGCAGCCGGGCAGTCCCGAGCTCGGCCAGCAGCCGGCGTGCAGTCGCCCTGGAACGGACAGAACGCAACCGGCCTCGCCCGGCCCTGAGACCAGCGACGACCATCGCGCGTGGCCCCTGGCGCACCGCTTGGCTCCGGGCTGCTGCGACGAGGAGAGCGGCCGTGGCCACCACCGTCTGGCTCAACAGGAATGCCCACCCCACGCCGGTCAGCCCCCACCGTCCGAGGAACACCCAGGTGAGTGTGAGGGTCACACCGAACGCAGCGCCCTCCATTGCCACGACCTGGCTCATACGCAAGCGGATGGCGGCGAGGCCAACCACGAACGTGTTCACCGTGTTCGGCAGGGCGGCGAGCGCCAGGAGGCGCAGCAGCGTCGTGGCCTCGGAGCGGTAACCGGCGCCGAACAAACCCATCACCTGCGGGGCGAACGCGACGAGTGCTACCAGGGGCAACACGAGCATGAACAGCACCTGCCACACCGCCCGCCGCAGGTTGAGCCGCAGAGACTTCGGGTCCGCTGCACCCTCGGCCACCAACGCATCGGTCACGTTGCTGCTGAGGAGGAACAACCCGAAGGCCACCTGCTCGGCCACGTAGTAGTGGGCGTTGTGTGCGGCCCCCAGGCGGTCGATGACCATGAGCGGGATGACTGAGAGGGTGGCGTACCAGAGCAGCGCTGCGAAGTGCTGAGGCCCCACGAAGCGCAGCAGCTGTTTCAGCGTCGGTAGCGAGTCGGGTCGCGCCCCACCAACGGCCGCTGGTGCAACCTCAGCACCTACCAGAACTGGCCGTCGACTGAGCCACAGGGTGACACCGACAGCTGCGACGGCTGCCGGCACAGCCCACGACAGCACGATCCCCCACGCCGCGGCCGTCGAGGCGAGAGCGATCAACAGCACGATCTTGGCCACCGAGAAGGCGGCGTTTTCGAGAGGAACCCCCCAACTGTGGCGGGTAGCCACGAGGACAGCGTCCTGCAGGATGAACACCGCCCACACGCCGGCCGCCAGCACGAACACAACGCTGGCCAGCCCGCTCGAGCGCAACAACACGAGATTGTCGGCCCAGATACCGGCACCCAGCACGAAGACCAACGCCGCCGCGGCACTCACCGCCATGACTGCAAGGTATGTGCGGGTGACGAGCTTCCCGGCATGCGCGCCCGCTTCGGGCACGAAGCGCAGGAGTCCTCGCTTCACGCCGGCCGTGGCCAGGCTCGTGACGAGGAGGAGCGCCGCCACGATCGCCGCGCCTTGCCCCACCGCGGCAGGTGAGTACAGGCGGGAGGCGAGCAGCCAATACGGCAGGCCGAGCCCGCCGGTGATGGCCGAGGACAGCACGAGCGCGTATCCGCTGCGAATGAGGGGCGAGCGCAAGTGGCCCCGGACCCGGCCTCGGACCCAGCTGCGCCTCGACGCCGGCGCCGACTCGGTCAGCGTCGCTTCCACGCTCGCACTTCGTTCCGAAGAGATCCAAAGTGCACGAGGTCGCCCGCCGAGTTCGCGCGACTCACCGTTACGCCTCCCGGAATCGCACGGCCCGTTTCACCAGAGTGCGAGCGGCTCGATCGATGCGGGTCAGCGGGATGCGTTCGAAGCCGTGCTCCGCGTAGTCGTAGGCGCGAGCCCCGAACTTCTCCTTGTAACGAGCCAGCGACGCTGAGGATCCCGACTCCCCCATGTGGAAGTGGCGGCAACCGGCGTCAACCGCACCGCGGATGGCATGCCACATCACCAGTTCGTTCGCGCTATCGGTCCCCATCAGTTCCCGGTCCATCGCCGCGCGGGTCATGTGCGCGTTGTGGCCCTGGAGCACCACCATCCCGGCCAACACGTCTTGTCCCCGGCGGGCCACCAGCACTCGACATCCGAGCCCGAGCGCGTCGGCCCAGGAGCGGAACTTCGCTTCGGGATCGCGTCGGCCGGCCCGCCACCTGGCCAGGGCAACCGGCTCATGCGACTGGCCGGCCCAGCGCTCGACTGACCGCGCGAGCAAGCGGTGGAACACCGGCATCAGCAGGCCGGCGCCGTCCTCCTCGACGACGAGTCCGCGTCTCTCGGCGCTGCGGACGGTCCGCCTGCACGACGAGGTGAACTGGTGGGTCCATATGTGGTCGGCATCGCCGTCAAGTGAGAGAACATGTCCCCGGCGCGGCACGGTCAGGCCGAACGGGCTGCCCTCGGCCCAGGCCGAGCTGTGCAGGGGGTTGGGGCGGATTCGCACCTGAGCAACGCGCTGGCTGCGAAGGTCGGCCATCACGCCAGCGACCAGATCAGCATCGACCGCCGGTGCCAACAGCCCACCGAAGCCCCAGGCCTCGGGTAGCG
>JBBSGQ010000139.1:0-8779 GCA_038253965.1 Acidimicrobiales bacterium
GGCCCGAGCCGTTTCCGCGGCCGGTGGCTGAGGGGATGGGGCTACCGACAGCCCCAGACGACCGAAACGAAGTGACCGAACTGGCCGAGCCTGGAGCGGACCTCCGCAACGCCGGCGCCGGCTCAGCCGGGCGGACGCTCGCCGGGAAGGGCTCTTCGCGCCAGTAGCACCGCCACGTCGTCGCTCGTCGTCGCAGCCGGCGCCAGGTCGTCGAGCAGCTGGTCACACCAGCCCTCGAGGGGGTCGAGCGCTTCGACGAGTTTCGCTACCAAGCGGTTGAAACCGTCGTCGATCGTCTCGCCTCGACGTTCGATCAGTCCGTCGGTGTAGAGCACGAGCGTTGCCCCGAGCGGGATGACCACCGTGCTGTCGATCCGGTCCTCGCCCCCCATGCCGAGGCCGAGTGGCGGGGATCCCTCGTCGTCCACGAACCGTACGCTTCGGTCGACGCCGACGATCGCCAGCGGAAGATGGCCGGCTCTCACGTAGGTGAACACGCCGGTACGGGGATCGAGAACGCCATGCAGGAGCGTTGCCACGAACCCGGTGCCGTATTCGCGTGCAAACCGATCCAGGCGATCGACCGACGTGGCTGGTGAGCGCGCATACTCAGAGTCGGGCGCCGTCTCAGCTCGGAGCACTGTGCGCAACTCGCTCATTCGTACGGCCGCTGCGAGGTCGTGACCGACGACGTCGCCTATGGAGAGCGCGACCGAGCCGTCCTCGAGCTCGACCACGTCATACCAGTCGCCTCCGACCTCGACGCCGTCCGCGCCGGGCTGGTACTGCACGCAGACCTGGAGGCCGTCGACGCGTGGTACGGCAGGAGGAAGCAACGCTCGCTGGAGGGTCTCGGCGACGCGATGCTCCTGCTGGTACAGGCGAGCGTTGTCGATGGCCAAGCCGGCCCGGCTGGCCAGGTCGATCGCGAGAGCGAGATCTTCGTCGCCGTAGACCGGTCCCTGCTGCACCCGCGCCAAGCTGAGGACACCGATGACCCCGCCGCGAGCCCGCACCGGGATCAGCATCAACGAGCGGAACCCGACAACCCGAGCGGCTGCGAGATGGCGATCGCTCACCGTCACCGAACAGAGCAGCTCATCAGTGATCTCGTCGATGAGCACCGGCTGCCCGACCTCGAACACCGCCTCGACCGGTGTCTGGGCCGAAGGGTCGGTGGCCTGCTCGCGGTCGGTGCGGCGCACCCACTCAGCCAGCGCGGGATCGATCGCCTGACTGTCGACGCGCCGCAGCTCACCGTGGTCGTCGACCACGTCGATGGCGCACCAGTCGGCCATCATCGGCACCAGGCCGCTCAGGAAGCGGCTCAGACTGCGATCCAGATGCATCGTGTCGGCCAAGGCATCCATGGCGTCTGCGAGTACTGCCACCTGCTCACCCACCCGCTCGGCGATCCGTCGGGCTGCTCGCTCGCTCTCTAGGAGCAACACTCGTTCCTGCTCGGCGCGGCGTAGTTCGCTGATGTCGGTGAACACCGCCCCGAGCTGGCTGACCACATTGCCGGCATCGAGCACCGGGTAGAAGCTCGCCATCCAGCAGCGAGCCTCGCAACCGTCTCGAGGCGCGGTGTCGAACTCGATGTCGAGCACCGGCTCCTGCGTCTCCAGCACGTCCTGCAGCTGGGCGCCGATCTTCAGCCCGAGCCCGACGAACACGTCGTCGACCGATCGGCCGAGATGATCGTCGATCGGGGTTCCGGTGAGCGCGGCCAGCGCTGCGTTGACCCTGGTGAACCGCAGGTCACGATCGACGAACGCGAGACCGACGGGCGCTGCGACGAGCAAAGACTCGAGCGTGGTGCGGGTCTCTGTCTCGGCGAGGAGAGCGGCCTCCCTCTCGATCTCTGCTACCACTCGATCGGTCACATCGTCCTGGACGCCGACGAAGTGGGTCACCTCATCGTCAGGCCCGAGCAGCGGGGCCAACGACACCTCGTTCCAGAACGCCGTGCCGTCTGCGCGGTAGTTCAGCAGCAGGACAGTCGTGCTCTCTTGGGCGTCCAGGGCCCGGCGCAACTTCGCGACAGCTTCCGGATCGGTGCCGGGCCCTTGCAGGAATCGGCAGTTCCGGCCCACAGCCTCATCTGCGGAGAAGCCGGTGAGTCGTTCGAACGCCGGATTCACGTAGACGAGCGGGTTGTCCTTGATGTGCGGGTCCGAGATCACGACACTGCGGCTCGTGGCCCGCAGCGCCCGCTCGGACAAGGGCAGAACACCAGGGGCGGATTCGTTGACCGACATCGTCCTCGGATTCTCGCTGGTGAAGGTGTTCGGCCGTCCCATCCGGCCAGCGGTTGTTCGTCGACCGTCTGGTCAGCCTAGGCAGAGCGGCGCGACGCGTCACCAGTTCGCCGGTCTCGCCTCGTCGAGCGTGATGCGCTTCGACGGTTTCGGCTAGAGAGGACGCTGTGCCGTTGCCCGAGACCCGCCCCGAACGCGTCCGAGTCATGCGCCCGGAGCCCTTGGTGAGCTGCGGCGAAGCGGCCCCGAGGCGCACTGTCGGCGAGATGGTCGACGTGTCCGCCGATGTGCTGAGCGACGGCCACGAAGCTCTCGCGGCCGTCGTTCGCTGGAAGCCTCCGAACACGACCCGATGGGCCGAAGCGCCCATGCACCGCGTGGACGGCCAGGCCGACGGCATCCGGTGGAGTGGACGCTTCGAGGTGGACCGCTTGGGCACTTGGCAGTGGCAGGTCGAGGCGTGGGCTGATCGGTTGGCGACCTGGCGCGAGGAGGTGCGCCGCAAGGTCGCGTTCGGCCAGACCGATCTCAGCGGCGAGTTGTCCGAGGGGGAGGCCTTGCTCGAGCAGGCGGCGCTGCGGTCGGCCGGCGACGATCGCTCAGTCCTGCGCGCCGCTCTCAACGTGGTGTCTGATCGCCGGGTCGTCCCGACTGCGCGGGCGGAGGCCGCCTTGAACCCCGAGCTGACTGCGATCTGTGACCGCAACCCTGATCGGACCCAAGCCGTCCATAGCGTGCGGCTCACGATCGAAGTCGATCCGGTCCTGGCGCGCTTCGGCGCCTGGTACGAGCTGTTCCCACGCTCGTGGGGCGGATTGAACGGTGTGCGGGCCCAGCTCCCCCGGCTGGCCGAGCTCGGCTTCGACGTCGTGTACCTGCCGCCGATCCACCCCATCGGGTTGACCAACCGCAAGGGCCGCAACAACGCCCTGGTCGCCGGACCGGATGATCCCGGCAGTCCGTGGGCCATCGGTGACCGCAGCGGCGGGCACACGGCTGTGCACCACGAACTTGGCACGACCGACGACCTCGAGCACCTGGTCACAGCCGCACGAGAGCGCGGCATCGAGATCGCCCTGGACTTCGCCATCCAGTGCTCGGCCGACCACCCGTGGCTCACCGAGCATCCCGAGTGGTTCAACCGCCGGCCGGACGGCACGCTGAAGTATGCGGAGAACCCGCCCAAGAAATATCAGGACATCTACAACGTCAACTTCGATTCCGAGGCATGGGCGGAGCTGTGGCAGGCACTGCTCGATGTGGTGCTCACGTGGATGAAGCTCGGTGTGCGCGTGTTCCGGGTCGACAACCCACACACGAAGCCGCTCGCGTTCTGGGAGTGGCTCATCGGCGAAGCGCGGCGCGAGCAGCCCGAGGTCATCTTTCTCGCCGAGGCGTTCACCCGCCGACCGATGATGCAGGCTCTGGCCAAGGCAGGGTTCAATCAGAGCTACACCTACTTCACTTGGAAGCAGGCCCGGTGGGAGCTCTCCGAATACGTGACCGAGCTGGCGAGCTCGGAGGAGCGGGAGTACTTCAGGCCGAACTTCTTCGTCAACACGCCCGACATCCTCACCGACGAGCTGCAGCTTGGTGGGTTGCCGAAGTTCCGATCA
Source organism: Acidimicrobiales bacterium (assembly GCA_038253965.1). Classification (GTDB taxonomy): domain Bacteria; phylum Actinomycetota; class Acidimicrobiia; order Acidimicrobiales; family Iamiaceae; genus JBBSGQ01. The sequence goes on from JBBSGQ010000139.1 coordinate 3,878, forward strand.
CGGCTCGTTCTCGCTGCCACGCTGTCACCGTCCTATGGGATCTACTCGGGATTCGAGCACGGCGAGAACGTGGCAGCCGGTCCTGGCTCGGAGGAGTATCTCGACTCGGAGAAGTTCGAGCGCAAGGACCGCTCCCTGGACGGTCCGCTCCTCCCTCTCGTCGCAGACCTGAACCGCATCCGTCGAGAACACCCGGCGCTGCAACACCTCGACGACATCCGCTTTCTCGCCACCGAGAACGATGCGCTCATCGCATACGCCAAATCGTTCGTTGATGACACAGTGGTGTGCGTCGTGAACCTCGACCCCGTGTCTGCGCAAGTCGGGGTGGCCGTCGTGCCGGGCGACCTCGGCCTGCCGCCTGTGTTCGAGGTCATCGATCTCCTGTCCGACGAGCGCTTCACCTGGCACACCGGACGCAACTACGTCCGACTCGATCCAAGTGAGCGTCCGGCGCATGTCTTCCATGTCGCCGCCGGCTGATCCTGCCGTGGCTTCGTTCGACATGGTCGACCCCGGCCAGCTCGAGTCGTGGATCACCGCACAGAGATGGTTCGCGTCGAAAGGGCGCCTGAGCCACATCGGCGTGGTCGAAACGTTGTCGTTGTCCGACGAGCCACCGCTGACGCTCGCACTGATCGAGGCTCGACCGCTCTCCGACACCGGTCCGGGCGCGTCAGAGCTGTACCAGCTTCTCGTCGGCTCGCATCCGGCCGCCGGGATCTCACCTGACGCTCTCGACGAGGAGACCGGCCGCTCCGGGCTGGCCGAGCTGCTCCTGTCCGGTCGCCATGTCCGCTCCGGCGAGAACAGCAGCGTCCAGTTCCACTGGTTGCCCGATGACCGTTCGCCCCGACCCAAGGCAGCCGCCCGTCTGCTCGGTGCCGAACAGTCCAACTCCTCTTTGCTGATCGACGAGCAGGTGGTGCTCAAGCTGTTCCGCCGCCTCGAACCCGGGGTGAACCCTGAGCTCGAGATGCTTCGGTTCCTGCGGAGCCACGGCTTCACCGACGTACCCCAGCTCCTCGGTTGGATCGACCTCCACAGCCACTCACTCGACGGGACGCTCGGCGTGGCACAGGGATTCGTGGCGGACGGGCGCGACGCTTGGGAGCTCACGCTCGACGCGCTGGAACGGGGCGATGCCGACTGCGAAGACCTGAGGCACCTGGGAGCAGTCGTAGGCTCGATGCACACCGTCTTGGGCAGCGACTCCCACCATCCCGCGTTCGCTCCCGAACAGCCGAGCGCCGAGTGGTTGGCGCTGCTGGCCGTCGATGTCGATCGGCACATCGAGGCACTGTTCGCGGCTCTGCCGCGCTCGCCGGCTCTCGAACCCTTGGCTGGGCGCAGGGAAGAGGTGCGGGCGGTGCTCGATTCGCTGTTGCGAGGGCACGCGGGTGGTCGGCTCATCCGCACCCACGGCGATCTTCACCTCGGCCAGGTCCTGCGGACACCGCAGGGCTGGGTGGTCCTCGATTTCGAAGGTGAGCCGGCCCGCTCCCTGGTACACCGGCGTCGGAAGCGCTCACCCCTTCGTGACGTGGCCGGCATGCTGCGATCGTTCGCGTACGCGTCGTCGGCAGTGCAGCTTCAACGCGGTCGGGTGGCGCCAGCGGGATGGGAGGAGCGGGCGCGGCATTCCTTCCTCTCCGGATATTTCGGGGCCGTCGATCCCGCGCTCTTGCCGCTCGAGCGATCGTCGGGTGACCAGCTCCTCGCCTTGTTCGAACTGGAGAAGGCGATGTACGAGCTCGGCTACGAGATCCACAACCGACCCGACTGGGCTGCCATCCCCGTCGAAGCCATCAGCCGCATCCTCGAGGAGCAGACCCATTGACCAGTCAGCCGACCGGCGCGCCGCTCGCTCCGCTGATCGGAGAGCTGGACCTGCATCTGTTCAACGAGGGTCGACACCGTCGGTTGTACGACTGGTTGGGAGCACACGTCACCGACGAGGACGGCACGGCGGGCACCGCGTTCTCGGTTTGGGCCCCGGGCGCCCGCGAGGTGCGCCTGGTCGGGGACTTCAACGGGTGGGACGGCCGCGCCGCGGTGATGGCTCGGGTCGGGTCGAGTGGCGTGTGGTCATGCTTCGTGGCGGGGGTCGGCGAGCGCGCCCGCTACAAGTTCGAGATCCACGGCGCCCGCGGCGCTCCCACGCTCAAGGCCGACCCCATGGCCTACGCAGCCGAGATCCCGCCTGGCACCGCGTCGATCGTCCACCTGTCGCATCACGCCTGGACAGACGACGACTGGATGGCCAGGCGGAGCGACAGGGAGATGGTCGAAGCGCCGATGTCGATCTACGAGGTCCATCTGAGTTCGTGGCGTCGAGCACCGGACCACCCCGATCGGCCTCTCCACTACCTCACCTTGGCCGAGGAGTTGGCTAGCTATGCGGTCGACATGGGTTTCACCCACGTCGAGCTCCTGCCGGTGATGGCCCATCCATTCAGCGGGTCGTGGGGCTACCAAGTCACCTCGTACTACGCCCCGACTCCTCTACTCGGCGAGCCCGACGAGTTCCGGGCGTTCGTCGACACGCTGCACGACCACGGCATCGGCGTGATCCTCGACTGGGTCCCGGCTCACTTTCCACGCGACGCATGGGCCCTTGCGAACTTCGACGGCACCGCCTTGTATGAGCACGCTGATCCCCGGCGCGGCGCGCATCCCGACTGGGGGACGCTGATCTTCAACTACGGACGGCACGAGGTCCGCAACTTCCTGATCGCCAACGCGTTGTTCTGGGCAAGGGAGTACCACGTCGACGGGATCCGAGTTGATGCAGTTGCATCGATGCTGTACCTCGACTACTCGCGTGAAGCCGGCGAGTGGGTACCGAACGAGTTCGGAGGGCGCGAAGACCTGGAAGCTGTCGACTTCCTCAAGGAGCTGAACGAGGTGCTCTACGCCGAGGTGCCCGGCGTCGTCTCGGTGGCCGAGGAGTCGACAGCATGGCCGTCGGTGTCGCGCCCGACCTATCTCGGCGGACTCGGCTTCGGGTTCAAGTGGAACCTCGGTTGGATGCACGACACGCTGAGCTACTTCACCCACGAGCCGGTACATCGTCGTCACCATCATCACGATCTGACGTTCGGTCTCGTGTACGCGTTTCGCGAGAACTTCGTGCTGCCCTTGTCTCACGACGAGGTGGTCCATGGAAAAGACTCGTTGCTCACCAAGATGGCCGGTGACCGATGGCAGCAGTTCGCCAACCTGCGGGCCCTCCTCGCCCATCAGTGGGCCCACCCCGGCAAGCAACTGCTGTTCATGGGCTGTGAGCTCGCACAGGAACGAGAGTGGAGCCACGATCGCTCCCTCGACTGGCACGTGTTGGAGCAGCCCGAGCACCTCGGAGTCCAAGCTCTGGTGCGGGATCTGAACCAGCGGTACGGCGAGAACCGGTCGTTGTGGGAGCTCGACTCGAAGCCTGAGGGATTTTCCTGGCTGACCGGCGACGACGTCGACCAGAACATCATCGCCTACCTACGCCATGGCCGAAACGCAGGCGACGTGCTGGCCTGTGCGGCCAACCTCTCCCCCGTCGTCCGCTACGGGTACCGTCTCGGTCTGCCGATCGCCAGTAGGTGGATCGAGGCGCTCAACACCGATGCCGGCCTGTACGGCGGATCCGACGTCGGGAACCTCGGCGCCGTCGAGGCGGACGACGTCACCTGGCACGGCCAACCGTGCTCGGCCGAGATCACGCTGCCTCCGCTGGCAGTTGTGTGGTTCGTGCCCGAACGCGACTCGTGACGGGTTGCTGCGGTCCGGCCGGACCCGGCATGAGCGCGGCTGACGGCCACGAACCCGACGATGGCGGACGAGCCACTGGCGCGGTGTGGCCGGGGCGGCCGTTCCCCCTCGGGCCGATCTGGGACGGGGAGGGCGTGAACTTCTCGCTGTTCTCCGAACATGCCGAACATGTCGAGCTGTGCCTGTTCGACGACGAGAACCGAGAGACGCGCATCATGATGACCGAGCGCACCGCGTTCAACTGGCACTGCAACGTGCGGGGGATCAGGCCGGGGCAACGTTACGGCTATCGAGTGCACGGTCCGTACGAACCTGAACAGGGTCACCGTTTCAACCCGGCCAAGCTGCTCATCGACCCCTACGCGAAGGCGATCGAAGGCCCGGTCGACTGGGGCGCAGCGAATGCGCTGCCCTACCTCCCGGACGGCAGCGACACGGCGGACCTCGAACCGGACGACGAGGATTCGGCGCCTGCCATCCCGAAGTCGGTGGTGATCGACCCTTGGTTCGAGTGGGAGGACGATCGTGCGCCGGGCACGCCCTGGGATCAGACGATCATCTACGAGATCCACGTCAAGGGGTTCACGAAGTGCAACCCCGATGTCCGAGAGGACCTGCGAGGCACGTACGCCGGTCTGGCATCAGACGAGGCGGTGAACTACTTGCGCGATCTCGGGGTGACGGCGGTGGAGCTGCTTCCGGTCCACCACATCGCCGACGAGGCGTTCCTACACGAGCGAGGTCTGAGCAACTACTGGGGCTACAGCTCGATCGGCTACCTGTCGCCTCACGCCCAGTACGCGGCATCAGGCCGGCGGGGCCAGCAGCTGAGTGAGTTCAAGGGGCTGGTCAAGGCCATGCACCGGGCGGGCATCGAGGTGATCCTCGACGTCGTGTACAACCACACGGCGGAGGGCAACCAACTGGGGCCCATGCTGTCGTTCAAGGGCGTCGACAACGCCACGTACTACCGGCTCGTCCCTGGCGAGCCCCGCCTCTACATGGATTTCACAGGCACCGGGAACTCGCTCAACGTCGTCAACCCGAGCGTCCTGCGCATGATCATGGACTCCCTGCGTTACTGGGTCATCGACTGCCACGTCGACGGGTTCCGGTTCGACCTCGCCAGCGCGTTGGCCC
>JBBSGQ010000140.1:0-8662 GCA_038253965.1 Acidimicrobiales bacterium
AGACGAGGTAGTTGAGCAGGACGCCATCGGCGATCTCACCGGCCAGCTCCATCATCTGCATGCCGGTGGCGCCGATGACGATCGGCACGTCCTTGGCCCTGCGCTCCTGGTGGACGTAGTCGAGCTCGACGCCGTCGAAGTCGACGAACTCCCCGTGAGAGGTCACCGTCTCCCCGGCCAGCAGCGACCGGACGGCTGTGACGGTCTCGCGCATGGCGAGCAGCGGCCGGCGTCGTTCGATGCCAACCTTTCGAGCCAACGGGTCCCACCATGCACCGATGCCGAGGATGGCTCGGCCGGGCGCGAGATCGTCGAGCGTCGAGAACGTTGCGGCCAACAGCGCCGGGTTGCGGGTCCAGAGCGCAACGACTCCCGAGCCGAGCTTGATCCGGTCGGTGACCGCGGCGAACGCGGCCAGCGGCACCGTGGCCTCCCGGACCAGACGGCTCTCGGCCTGCCAGACGGCTTCGAAGCCCGCAGCTTCGGCCTGCCGGGCGTAGCGCATGCCGTCTCGTAGCGGGTGGGCGTCCTGCAGGTACAGAGCGACGCGACTCGCGGCCATCAGTCGAGATCCGCCATGCGGGCGAACAGTCGGGTCGCAGACTCGGCGGCCTTGGCTCGGATCTCAGTCGGGTCGACGAGTGTGGGTCCGTGTTCGTCGAGCACGACCCGCCCGTCGATCTCCACGCGGATCGGCCGAACGCCGGTGGTGTACGCAACATGCCATGGGTCCATAGGCGAGTAGGACCATGTGACCCGATCCTCGGTGGTCTCCGGAACGAGCGCCCGACCCGCCTCCAGCCATTCCCACGCGTCGTGCGGTGAGGCGGTCACATCATCGGACCGGTGCAGCGCGAACGCCAGACGGAACTCCTCGAGCATGTCGGCACCGATGCCGTCAGTACCGAGCACGACCCGCTGGTCGACTGCGGAGAAGCGGGAGGGCCGTCCATAGCCAACAGCGTTGTTGAGGTTCGAGCGAGGGTTGTGGACAACAGTGCCGGGTAGCCGCTCGGTCAGGTGTACCGCGTGAGCGAGGAGCCAGCTGTCGTCGGACCGGCCCTCCAACCGCTCGCCCGCCGCAGCATCGACGGTGTCCTCGGCGACGTGTATGTGCACGCCGACACCGACATCGTCGGCCAGCGCACACACGGCGTCGAGCGTGTCATCGGACAACGTGAAGCACGCGTGGGCGCCGACGAGACCCCGTCCGCCATCGCGCAGGTAGCGCTGGTTCTCGGCCAGACCGGCCCGTGCGCCGCAGGCCCCGTTGCGGTCGGTCACCTCGTAGCAGCACGACACCCGGATCCCGACCTCGACGCAGGCGGCGGCGATGACGTCGAGGCTCCCCTCGATGGCGTTCGGCGAGCTGTGGTGATCCACGATCGCTGTGGTCCCCGATTCGAGCGCCTCCAGCGCGCCGAGCAGGGCTGAGGCACGAATGAGCTCGTGGTCGAGCGCCCGGTCGAGCCGCCACCAGACCCGCTCGAGGATCTCGGGAAACGTGGTTGGCGTCTGCGCCGGTGCCGGCATACCTCGAGCCAGCGTGGAGTAGAGGTGGTGGTGAGCGCACACCAGTCCGGGCGTGGTGGTCGACTCGTTCACGGCGACAGGCGCATGGGGAGGCTGGCCCGCCACTCGCCGTCAAGATCGTGCAGTGCTGCGGCCACCGCTCCAGCGGTCGGCACGAGGCCGATCTCACCGACACCCTTGATCCCGTACGGCGCGTTGGGTTGTGGCTCCTCGACGAGGATGACATCCACCGGCGGCATGTCCTTGGCCCGCAGGATGCCGAGGCTGCGCAACGTCATGTTCGTCGGACGCCCCTCCGCATCAGCGGGAAAGTCCTCCGACAAGGCATAGCCGAGACCCATGTGCACCGAGCCTTCGATCTGGCCCTCGCACAGCAGCGGGTTCATCGCCCGGCCGACATCGTGGGCCGCCACCACCCGTTCGATGGTCGCGGACGCGCGGTCCATGACGACCACCTGAGCCGCGTAACCGAACGTCGAGTGGATCACCGGGTGCTCGAGTCCCTCCGCCATCGAGCTGGTCCAGTCGACCCGGTACTCACCCGGGTAGTCGACGCCGACCTGGCAACCGTCGACCTTGGCTGCCGCGCACGCCGCGGCCACGGAGCCGGCGCCCATCAGCGTGCCTCGCGAGCCGGTGGTCTGCCCCGCGCCGAGCTCACGGGTCGTGTCGACGACGACCCGCACCCGCTCGGCCTCGATCCCGAGCTCTGACACCGCTACCTGCAGGGCGATCGTGTGCACGCCCTGGCCCATCTCGGTCCAGCAGTGGCGGACCTCGACAGTACCGTCGTCGCAGAAGCGCACGACCGCTCGCGCGATCTCCTTGAAGCCGTTGCCGAGGCCGGAGTTCTTGAGGCCGAGCCCGATACCGACGGCTCGGCCGGAGGCCAACGCCTCGTCATAGGGTGCCTTCACCGCGTCGAGGACCCGGCGTGCTCCGCCGGCCCCACCGTCGAGGATCTGGCCGGGACCCCACTCGGAACCTGGCTCGACGACGTTGCGGCTGCGTATCTCCCAGCCGCTGAGCCCGACCATCTCCGCAAGACGGTCGAGCACACCCTCCATCGCGAACTGGGCCTGGTTCGCGCCGAAGCCCCGAAATGCCCCGCAGACCGGATTGTTGGTGCGCACCGCTACTGCTTCGACGTCGATGGCTGGCACCACGTAGGGACCACCAGCGTGGCCGGCGGCGCGCTCCAGCACCTTCATGCCGACCGACGCGTAGGGACCGGAGTCGCCGATCATGCGGGCCCGCAACGCCGTGAGCCGACCCTCGGCGTCGCAGCCGGCGTCGACCTCGATGCGGATCGGGTGCCGCTTCGGATGCAGCAGCAAGGACTCCTCGCGGCTCAACGTGCACTTGACAGGACGCTGAAGCAGGTGAGCAGCCAACGCGGTCTGGGCCTGGTTCGACATGTCCTCCTTGCCGCCGAACGCGCCACCGTTGGACACCAACTCGACAGTGACCGAAGCAGCCTCGAGCCCGAGCACCGATGCGATCTGGTCGCGGTCATCCCAAACGCCTTGGCCGCCCGACCAGACATGGATCCCGCCTTCAGGCGTCGGTGACGCAAGGGTGGATTCCGGTTCGAGGAACGCGTGCTCGATCCGCTGGGTCTGGAACACCTCGTGCAACGTGTGCGCGCTGGTGTTCAGCGCCGCCTCGACGTCCCCCCTCGCGTACGTCGAGCGCGACAGCACGTTCCCGTCGAGACCCCACACCGCATCCTCGCCATCGTCGATGGCGCTGATCGGGTCGGTGATCGGACGGAGCAGGCGGTACTCGACGTCGACCAGCGCCGCCGCCTGACGAGCAGTCTCGCGATCCTTGGCCACCACGAACGCCAGCACGTCACCGAGGTACGACGTCCGACCGCCCTCCGGGATGAACACCGGCCAGTCCTTGTGGATGATCCCGACTCGGAGCTCGCCGGGCACATCTGCTGCGGTCAGCACCGCGTCGACACCGGCGAGCGCGGCCGCCGCAGCAGTGTCGATCCGGACGACCTCAGCCCGCGCATGGTCTGCCAAGCGCAACGCGCCATGCCGAAGGCCGTGGGGCCGGAGGTCGTCGACGTACTCCTTCTCGCCCAGAGCCAGCTCGACCGCCTGGTAGCGCGCCCCGCTCGCACCGATGCCGGCGGGCAGCGCGACCTCGGTCTCGCGCCCGCCGGCCAACGCCTCGACCGCGTCGAGGATCTTCGTGTAACCGGTGCACCGGCACAGGTGGGCGCCGAGGTGGCGGGCAGCCGTGTCACGATCCAGAGCTGCGCCCTTCTTGTCCACGAGCGCCTTCACCCGCAGGAGGATCCCCGGTGTGCAGAACCCGCACTGGAGCGCTCCAGTGCCGGCGAACGCATCGGCGTACCTGGCCCGCTCGTCGACCGGGAGCCCTTCCAGGGTGACGATGTCGGCGCCCGCCGCTCGGTCGAGGCCCACCTGGCAGGCGACCACCGGTTTCCCTCCGAGCAGCACCGTGCAGCAGCCACACTGACCCGACGGCGAGCACCCGTCCTTGGGCGATAACACACCGAGCTCTTCGCGCAACGCCGACAACAGGTGCGGGTGGGTGGCGAAGACGGTCACCTGAGCGCCGTTCACAGTGAGTTGGCGGCCGGCCGAGGCTTCGTCCGCAAGGGTTTCGTGCGCCTGAACGGGGCCCGCCGGCGGGTCGCTGGTGGTGGTCATCAACGCCAGCGTTCACGCAACTTCAACAATTTGTCAACGCGGTGGTGGTTGCCATCGTGTGAACTTCCGTCATGACCGGTCCTGCGACGATCCTTCGGAACCCCATGCGATCACCAGCCACGGACTCCGGTCGGCAATGCGACGGCCGCGAGGTGCTCGACTTTCACCGCAGATTGCCCGCTTATCGGCCGACCCCGCTGGTCTCCGCTCCGACCCTGGCGTCGACACTTGGGCTGGACGCACTCCTGGTGAAGGACGAGTCGAGCCGGCTCGGGTTACCGGCGTTCAAGATGCTCGGCGCGTCGTGGGCCACCTACCGCGCGCTCGTCGCACGGCTCGGCCATGAACCGGCCGCGTGGGCGGACCTGTCCGAGCTCGGCGAGCGGTTCGCCCCGCTCGGTCGATTGCGCCTTGTCGCGGCGACCGATGGCAACCACGGCCGAGCAGTCGCCCGCATCGCGCGGCTGCTCGGGTTCGATGCATCGATCCTCGTTCCGGTCGGTACCGTTCCCGCCCGCATCGATGCGATCGCCGGCGAGGGCGCCGAGGTCACAGTCGTCGCCGGCACCTATGAGGACGCTGTCGTCGCGTCTGCGGCCCTCGCCTCTGAGAGCACGCTCGTCATCTCCGATACGTCGTGGCCAGGATATGCCGAAGTGCCGCGGTGGGTGATCGACGGGTACGCGACGATCTTCGCCGAGGTGGATGAGCAGACCGCGGCGTCAGACCTCGGACGCTGGCCGGATGTGGTCGTGGTGCAGATGGGGGTGGGAGCGCTGACCGCTGCCGTGGTGGCTCATGTCGCGGACAAGGCCCCGCGGCCGGCGGTGATCGCCGTCGAGCCCGAGGTGGCGGCGTGCGGGCTGCGGTCGGCCGAGGCGGGTCGACTCGTGACCGTGCCCGGCCCGCACGACTCGATCATGGCCGGTCTGAACTGCGGTCTGGCGTCGGAGGTGGCGTGGCCGACCGTTGCGGCCGGGGTCGACGTGTTCGTCGCGGTGGACGATGCCGCCGCCGAGGTCGCCATGCGGGACCTGGGTTCGATCGGCATCGAAGCCGGGGAGACGGGTGCAGCTGGTCTCGCTGGCCTGCGAGCCCTCGCTGGAGCCGAGCAGCTCGACCGGTCGCTGGTTGCTGGCCGCTCCGCGTTGGTGATCTGCACCGAGGGCCCCACCGACCCGGCCGCCTACGAGCGCATCGTCGGCCACCCCGCCACAGCCTCGACGCGATAGCGGCCCGGGACGGCCGATGTTGCGGCGAGAACTACGACGTGATCGACCGGCTCGGCTGACCGCCGGCGCCGTCACCTGACGATGCGTCAGGATGCTTCAGTCACCAGGACCGGTCCGACGCCGGCCTGATCCGACGGGAGGCCCCGTGACGTACCGCATCATCCAGTGGAGCACCGGCAACGCCGGCCGGTGGGCGCTCCGATCGGCTATCCAGAGCCCTGATCTCGAGATCGTAGGCGTATGGGTCCACAGCCCGCAGAAGGTCGGTGTCGACGCCGGCGTCCTGGCCGGGCTCGATCCGATCGGAGTGCCAGCGACCGACAACATGGATGATCTCCTCGCCAGAGAGGCCGACGTCGTGTGCTACACGGCGTCGGGTGATCTGCGACCGACCGAGGCGCTGGCCGACATCTGCCGCATCCTCGAGTCCGGCAAGAACGTGGTCGCCACCTCCCTCGTCGCCCTCACCCACATCTCGCCGATGAACGAGTCGATGGCCAGGCAGCTCGAGGCAGCCTGCACCTCCGGCGGCACGACAGTGCTCTTCTCGGGGATCGATCCCGGCTTCGCCATCGACCTGGTCCCCGCTGCATTGCTCACCGCCGCCCACAAGTCGACACGATCCGGGTGCGAGAGGTCCTCAACTACGCCACCTACGACCAGGGCGAGATCCTCTTCGACATCATGGGCTTCGGACGACCACTCGACGCGGAGGTGGTTCTGTTCCTTCCAGGAGCGCTGTCATTCGCCTGGGGTGGGGTGATCCACACGTTGGCCGACGCCCTCGGGCTCGAGCTCGACGAGGTGCGCGAGGTCACCGAGCGTCGCGCCATGGACCGTGACATAGAGGTTGCGTCGGGCCGGGTCACTGCCGGGACGATGGCCGCGCTCCGGTTCGAGGTGCAGGGCATCGTTGGTGGTGAGCCAAGGGTGATCGTCGAACACGTCACGCGACTGCATGACGATGCTGCGCCCGACTGGCCGGCACAGATCGGTGAAGGCCAGTACGAGACGTTCATCGAGGGTGAGTTGAAGATGAAAGCGACGTTGCAACTGCAAGCTCGTGGAGGTGATCACAACGACGGTGGGCTCATGGCGACCGCGACGAAGGTGCTCAACGCCATCCCCGCCGTGTGCGCGGCAGAGCCCGGCCTGCTGTCGGTCCTCGATCTCCCGATCCGCACGGGCATGCACCTCGCCGCCGAGCGGTGACTGACGCGCTCGCCGACCTCGACCGAGCGTGCAGTCTGCACGGTGGTGTCCGGGACAGCTGTGCGGGATGCTCGTAGCCTCACGCCCAGTGGAGCAGATAGCAATGCCTCAGCTGGGCGAGACCGTCACCGAGGGAACGATCACACGATGGTTGAAGCGGGTAGGTGACGAGGTCGCCGAAGACGATCCACTGTTCGAGGTGTCCACCGACAAGGTCGACACGGAGGTGCCATCGGCTCACGCCGGTTACCTGCGGGCGGTCCTCGTCGAAGAGGGGGACACAGTGCCGATCGGCACGCCCCTCGCAGTGCTGACCGCAACCGCCGACGAGCCGATCGACGCCCCCTCGCCGGCCGAGGTCAGGGCCCAGAGCGCACCGCCGGCATCGCTGCGTCCGTCTCGGGTCGAGCAACCCGCAGGTGATGCACGGTTCCTGTCTCCCGTCGTCAGTCGTTTGCTCGCCGAGCGCAGCCTCGACCCGAGCGAGGTGATCGGGTCAGGGCGCGATGGTCGCATCACCCGCAACGACGTACTGGCCGCTGCGGCCAACCGTCGGACCTCGGCCTCGGGTGGCGAAGCGCCGCAGGTGCACGCAGTGGTCGGTCCGGACGACGCGGTCGTGGGGTTCACGAGAGCGCGTCGAACTACTGCGGCCAACATGCTGCGATCGCTGGCCACCGCAGCTCACACCCTCGTAGTGACCGAGGTCGACTACCTCGCCGTGGATCGGGCTCGCCGAGTCGCCGGCCTGACGTTTCTGCCCTACGTCGCTCGGGCAGTTGTCGACGCCATCCGAGACCACCCCGACGTCAACGCGAGCGTCGGCGACGACGAGCTGATCGTCCATCGGAAGGTGCACCTCGGCATCGCCGTGGACCTCGACTTCTCGGCCCTAGTCGTCCCCGTGTTGCGCGATGCTGGGGCACTGCGCCTTCGCCCACTGGCCGACGGCATCACCGAGCTGGCGGCCCGAGCCAAGGCCAAGCACCTCACCGCCGACGACCTGGCCGGCGCCACGTTCACCATCACCAACGTCGGCAGCTACGGGACGCTCGTCACCGCGCCGATCATCGATCAGCCGCAGGTGGCGATCCTGTCCACCGACGGCGTCGCCATGAAGCCAGCGGCGGTACGGACAGCCGACGGCACCTGGGGCATCGCCGTCCACCCGCTCGGCAACCTCAGTCTCAGCTTCGATCACCGGGCGTTCGACGGTGCGTACGCTGCAGCGTTCCTGGCCAACGTGCGTGATCTCCTCCAGACCCGCGACTGGGATACAGAGACCTGAGGTGGCCGAGGACATCTATCGGGGCTACCTGGTTGCCGAGCTGATCGACGACCTCCGCCTGGCCTGTGTCTCGCGGGCGATCGACGACCGAGAGATCAGCATGCAGAAGCAGAGCCGGGTGTTCTTCCAGATCTCCGGCGCCGGGCACGAGGCGCTCGGCTTGGCCCTCGCCCGTCATCTCCGGCCGGGCTACGACTGGTTCTTTCCCTACTACCGGGATCAGGCGCTCGTGCTCGGACTCGGCGTGACCCCCGTGGAGGTGCTGCTGGAGGCGGTCGGCTCGGCCGAGGACCCGGCGTCGGGAGGACGGCAGATGCCCTCGCACTGGGGGCATCGAGAGCGCCACGTCGTGACGCAGTCGAGCCCGACCGGCAGCCAGTGTATCCCTGCGGTGGGGTGCGCCGAGGCCGGCCGGTACATCGTGCGCCGACCCGACCTCCCCGGCTGCTCGGCGCACGGCGACGAGCTCACCTATGTCAGCCTCGGCGAAGGCGCGTGCAGCGAAGGCGAGTTCTGGGAGAGCCTCAACACGGCGTGCAACCTGCACCTGCCGGTGCTGTACGTCGTGCCCGACAACGGCTACGCGATCTCGGTGCCGGTCAGCGACCAGGCTCCGGCACCGGTGGCCGAGCTCGTCCGGGGCTTTCGTGGCTTGGAGATCCATCACCTCGACGGCACCGACTACTTCGCGGTGCGCGACGACGCAC
>JBBSGQ010000141.1:0-8647 GCA_038253965.1 Acidimicrobiales bacterium
ACATGATCGCTTTGGCCTGTGCGTCGTTCAGGAGGTAGCGCAACTCCTCGGCGACGTAGCGGTAGTTGACGTTGAACGACGCCACCCGGGCCTTGCACGCACCGAGCATCCCCTCGAGGTACTCGTTGCCGTTGTGCAGGTACAGCCCAAGGTGATCCTGGCCCGACTCGTGTCCGGCCAGCTCGCTGCGCTCTCGGCGTACTCCCAAGCCCAGGTTCAGCAGGGCGTTCGCCAACCGGCGCGTGCGGTCTGTGACATCGGCGTAGGTGAGACGGCGGTCGCGCCAGACGATGCAGCAGCGGTCCGGGTTGGCCTCGGCGACGGCCTCGTGGACCTGAGCGAGGTTGAATTCCATGACGGCTCCGTTCGGGCGCAGGGGCGGTGGCGGGAGATTACCGAGCGCGGTGAAGTGTTCCGACCGGGCGCTGCACGCATGCGGAGGAGCTCGGCGCACCCGTGCCGCTGGTGTCGGTCTCAGCGCGCCGGCCTCGGTTCGGACGGGGCCGGGGCGGGGGCAGGTTGGTGCGTGTGTGCCGCTGGTGTCGGTCCCAGCGCACCGGCCTTGGTCCGGGCGGGAGCTGACCGGTCAGGGGTCCGCCGCGACCGCTCGGGCCCAGACCAGATCGGGCTTGCCTGACGGCCTGCGCTGCAGGTCGGCCACGAGCACGATTCGGCGCGGGGCCTTGAACCGGGCGAGATGCGCCCGGGAGTGGGCGATGAGCTCGCCTGCGTCGATCGTCCGATCCGGTCGAAGCACGACCACGGCGGTGACCTCTTGTCCCCACCGCGGATCTGGCACGCCGACAACCACCGCATCGAGCACATCGCCATGCGCCTTCAGAACCGCCTCGACCTCGTCGGGGAACACCTTCTCCCCGCCGGAGTTGATCGAGGTGGCCCCCCGGCCGAGCAGGGTGATGGACCCGTCCGGTTCCACCCGGCCGAGGTCTCCCGGGATAGCCCAGCGCACGCCATCGATGACCGGGAACGTGTTCGCGGTGCGCTCAGGGTCCCCGTAGTACCCGATCGGAAGACGGCCGCGGCGAGCCACTCGTCCGCTCAACCCGCTGCCTGGCGGCGCGGGGCGACCGGCATCGTCGAGCACAACGGTGTCGGCGCCGACATGGAAGCGCGGAAGCCCGCTGCCGGTCTGACCCGGCCACACAGGCATCAGTCCCTGCCCGCCGGTCTCCGACGTGCCGTACCCGTCGACCAGCACCGTGCCCGGGAGGTGGTGCAACAGATCGTGGCTCACCGAAGGAGACAAGGTCGCACCGCCGGAGACCACCACCAGCAACCCGCCGAGCTCCCATCGGTCAGGCGATCGCTCGAGCGCATCAGCGAGGGGACGAGCGAAAGCGTCACCGACGATGACCAGCACGGTGACCGACTCGGCGGCCACGACGTCAAGGATGCTCTCGGCGACGAACCTCGTCGGACGGGCGATGACCACCGTGCCACCCTGGAGCAGCGTCGCCAGGGCCATCCAGTGAGCGGTGCCGTGGCTGAACGGCGACGCTGGCAGGCATCGGGCGCGGCCCACCTGTGCTCTCGCCACCAGGTCGACAGGGTTCGCGACTGGCTCTCCGCCCGGATACGCCCCGCCCAGCGCGGCGAAGAAGACGTCTTTGTGGCGCCAGACCACACCCTTCGGTTGCCCAGTGGTGCCGCCGGTGTAGAGCATGTAGCGGTCATCACCGGACCGGTCGATCCTCGGCCGGGTCGGAGGCGATGCGGCGAGGGACTGCTCGTAGTCGCCACCTCTCGCCAGGAGCTGACGCATCGCGTCGAGCCGGGGCGCAGCGCCGAGCACCCGTTCGACGACGTCAGGCTCATGGACGACGAAGCTCGCGCCACAATCGGTGAAGAGGTAACGCAGCTCGTCCGTGGTGTACTGCAGGTTCGCGTTGATCGGCACCGCCCGCAGCTTGAACGCAGCGAGCATCGTCTCCAGGTACTCGGAGCAGTTGCGGAGGACCAGGGCGACGCGGTCGCCCGCTCCAACGCCTCGCGCGGCGAGCACGTGAGCCAGCTGGTTGGCTCGATCATCGAGGGCGCGGTAGCTCCGGCGCGTCGTCCCAGTGACACAGGCTTCGTGGCCCGGCACGGCGTCGACCACCGACTCGAACAGGTCCGCCAAGTTCCAGGAGGTCACCGGTGGCGACGGTAGTTGCGGGGACAGAGCAGGCACGAACCTGCACCCCGTTCGCCGAGCGCATGGCCAACGACCGGTGGTGGAGCCGGCAGGCGGCTCTGGGCGAGACTGAAGCCGTGACAGCCGTGGATGACGAACCCCTGCCGGCCCGGGCGGCCGAGACCGATTCGCGCCCCGGACCTGACGGGCAGCGCGGCCCGGTCGGTCCCGTCGGCGACGAGCCGTGGACAGTGGGCGCCCGGTGGGTGCGGTGGCTGCTTCTCATCCTCGCTCTCACCGTCGGGATCCTGCCGGTGGTGCTCACCGCTCATCGCGGGTTGGATCAAGGGTGGCGACCGGTTGCCGACAACCCACGGCTCGCAGTGGACGCAGCGTCGTTCGCCTCCGGTCACCCGCCGCTGCTCGGTGCCCATTCGACAACGCTCGAAGTCACGACCCACATCACGCCGGTCCATCACCCCGGTCCGTCCGAAGCGTGGCTGCTCGGAAGCGTGCAAGCCGTGTGGCCGGGCTCCCGTTCCCTGATCGTCTCGGTGGCGGCCCTGGCCGCAGCAGCTGCGGCGGTGATCGTGCTCGCCGCCAGCAAGATCGCCGGGCCATGGGCCGGACTGGCCGCCGGCGCAGTCGCCGGGGGAGTCGCAGCGCGACTGGGCACACCCGTGCTCGCCGACATCTGGAACCCCTACGTCCCCATCCTGCCGCTGGCTGCTGCCGTCACCGCGGCGTGGGCTGCGGCGCTGGTCCGGTGGAGGCCGGGTCTGCCTCTCGCCGTGCTGTTCGGCACGATCTCGGTGCAGGCTCACGTCACGCATGCGCCGTTGCTCGTCGCGGCTGTGGCGCCGGCGGTCGTCCTCGCGTGGGTGGGCCGCTCGCGCCGGGCCGACACTGCCGACGCTGACCGGTCGGTCGAAGCGGTCGAGGGTGGTCCCGAGCCGGCGCACGGATCGGTCGGCGGCAGGCGCATTCACCTCGTCGCTGCGATCCTGGCCCTGGCCATCGGTTGCATCCTGTGGTTCCCGCCTGTGCTGTCGGAGGCGACAGCACACCACAGCAACGTCGCCAACCTGTGGCGGGCCTCGAGGAAGGACACTGGTGAGCCGGCTCTCGGCGTGGGATACGGCATGGACGTGTTCGACCGAGTCGTCGGCCGGCCGCCGCCCTTCGGGCCGCCCGTCGTCGCTGCGAAGCTGTGGGTGGTGCACCGCGGGATCTCGCTCGGGATCGCCTCGCGCTTCCTGGTCATCCTGCTTCCGGCGGTGGCGGTCCTCGCCTATGGCGTCAGCCGTCGGGACCGACTGACGAAGGTGATCGGTGCGAGCGCGCTGGCGCTGGATCTCACGGCGCTCGGTCTGCTGTCGATCTCGACGTACTCGGCCGGTGCAGCCCTCTATCAGACCCGCTGGCTGTGGTCGGTCTCTCTCCTGCACTGGGCCGGGATCGCCGTCGCTGCCCTGCACGTGGCTCGCCAGTGGTCGCCGCTGAAGGATCGCCGCTGGCGACCCACAGTGCAGCTCGGGTCGACCGGGGTGGTGGTGATCCTCGGCCTCGGCGCGATGGCCGCTGCCGTCTGGCCGGTGCGTGCTGCGGCGTCGATCCCGCCCGAGCTACGCGTCGACATGGACACCGTCTCGGAGCTGCAGTCCGGTCTCGCTGACCTTGCTGGAGGTGACCAACTGCTGATCATGAGGGCTGACGCGATCATCGCTCCGGCGACCAATGTTGCGCTCGAGACCGCTGCCGTGCTCATCACCGACGGCGTCGACGTGAAGATCAGTTCGGCGAACCGCGAGCTTCGAAGGATCTTCGGTGGACGGTATGCGGCGCGACCGGGAGAGTCCGGTGCCGTCCTCGTCGTCGCCGACCGCCGGGCCGACGCCAGCATGACGAGGCGCGGTTTCGAGCGGGTGGCGGCCACCCCATCGCTCAGCTCGGACGAACGAGTCCGGCTCAGGGCGGTGACACGGCGTCTGCGAGCAGAGTTGGAGCAACCAGGTGTCCGATGGACGAGCTACGGCACCTTCATGCACCTCGACCAGGCCAAGCCGGACATCGAGCAGCTGTTGCGCTCCAATCGGCTGGGAGAGACGATCTTCGCGGGCGAGCTGAAGGGCCGACTTCCGAGCGGCGCGCTGGTCGACACGTTCACCGACCTTCAACGACGGGCCAGGCCTGAGACATCCTTCGTCGTCTGGCGGGCACCGGCCCGAGCGGGGTGACCTTCGCCTGAGCCGAAGCTCGGCGCGCTCGGGCCGCTCTGGTCACCATGCCCGCGCCGGCCTTTGATCGGGTCGCGCAACCTCGGCGATGTCCTCGGCGCTACTCGTAGTAGCGGAAGATGATCTGGGCAACGCAGCTGGGCTTGGCGGCGCCCTCGCACTCGTAGGTGAACGTCATGCGCACCTGAGCACCGCCGGCGATTTCCTCGACACCATCCAGTTGAGCGCCCAACCGCAGCTTCGACCCGACCGGGACCGGTGAGGGGAAGCGCACCTTGTCGGCGCCGTAGTTCACCCCCATCTTGATGCCTTCGACGCGCATGATCTGGGGGGCCAGCGTCGGGCCGAGCGAGAGCGTGAGGTACCCGTGGGCGATCGGTCCTCCGAACGGGCTCTCGGCCTTCGCCCGCTCGACGTCGACGTGGATCCACTGGTGGTCTCCGGTGGCCTCGGCGAACGTGTTCACCTGCTCCTGGGTGATCTCGACGTAGTCGGAGTACCCGAGGTGCTGACCGACGAGCTCTTTGAGCCCGGCGATGCCCTGAATGGTTGTCGTCATGACCGACAGCATGCCTTACCGAGGTGCTCGCCGCGAGCGGCGGTACGGTCGGTAGGTGACACTGCAGACCGGTCGGTCAGGAGAACCACACGCGCTGGTGGTTACGACTCATCGGATGCAGGAGCAGGGCGAGCAGCGCGGCGTCGAAGATCCACGTGATCAGGTAGTCCGAGGACAGGAAGCTGAGCCCGGAGACCGCGAACGGGATCACGACGGCCCCGCCGGCCAGGCCGACCGCAGCAACCCAGGCCTGCTTGCGCTCGTTCGCCAGGAACAGGCCGGCCACGATGAAACCGACCGAAGCCGCGAACTCGAGCAGCGTGGCGAGTCCGCTCGTGGTGTTGAACAGCTTGATGCCGAGGAGGAGGTACGGCGTGTAGGAGTTCGTGACGTGCATCCTCCCGAGGAGACCGAACGCCCCTGTGAAGTAGAGAAGGAACACCGCGATCTGCAGGGTCTGAGGCAGCGTCTGATTGAACCACCGGGTCGGGCGCATGACTGACAGTCTGGCAGGGGTGGTCCTCGCCGCTGGCGCCGGCACCAGGCTCGCTCCGCTGAGCAGACTCTTGCCGAAGGCGATGTGCCCTGTCGCAGATCGTCCGCTCGTCGACCACGGCCTCGACCGTCTCGCCCGGGAGGTCCCTGTCGATCCGGAACACGTCGCGGTGAACGTCCATCACGGCCGTTGGGTCCTCGAGCCGTACCTCGTCGGGCGTGCGCATGTCTCGGTCGAGGAGCGGGCGCCGCTCGGGACGGCCGGCGCCCTCGGCTTGCTTCGCCCGTGGCTGGCCGGCCGTGCCGTGCTGGTCACCAACTCCGACGCCTGGCTACCTCGGCCGGCACCCGACTTCGTGTCCGGTTGGGACGGCTCACGTGCGCGACTCCTGTGTGTGCGGGACCCGGCTCGCGGGGACTTCGGACCTTTTCGGTATTGCGGTATGGCCTTGCTCCCACCTGGGATGGTCGGCGGTCTGGGCACGGAACGCGCCGGTCTCTACGAGACCTGCTGGCGGGCGGCCTGGGAGGATGGCTCACTGGATGTCGTCGAACACCAGGGCCCGTTCATCGACTGTGGCACGCCGGGTGACTACCTCCGAGCCAACCTGTCGGCCTCGGGCGGCCTTTCGGTGATAGGCGAGGGTGCCCGGGTCAGCACCCGCGCCCACATCGAACGGTCGGTGGTGTGGCCAGGGGCGCGCGTAGGTCGGGGTGAGAGGCTGGTCGACGCGATCCGCGCCACCTACGGCGTCACGGTGCTCGTTCGCTGACCAACGTCGGCGGGCCGACCGATACCTGCCTCGCTCGCTGCGATGCCCGCAACTGGCCGCAGGCGGCGTCGATGTCGGTGCCTCGGTTGCGACGGACAGTGACGTTCGTACCGTGGGCGCGAAGGCGCTCGGCGAACTCCGTCACCCGTCCTGGTGCCGATCCGATCGTCGAATACCCAGGCGTCGGGTTGAGCGGTATCAGGTTGACATGTGCCCGCAACGGTCGGGCGTAGGCGGCGAGCTCGGCCGCGTCAACCGCTCGGTCGTTCACACGGTTGATCAGTGCCCATTCGAAGGACAGCCGCCGTCCCTTGGCCGCCAGATAGTTCGCGCACACCTCGGCCAGGGCGCCGAGCGGGTAGCGACGGTTGATCGGCACGAGCTCGTCTCGCAGCGTGTCGTTCGCCGCATGCAGCGACACCGCGAGGTTCACCGGGAGGTCTTCGTCGGCCATCCGTTCGATGCCGGGCACGATGCCGACGGTCGACACCGTGATGTGCCGAGCGCCCAGCCCGACGTCGTCGTGGCGGCGACTGATAGCCTCCCAGGTGCGGTCGTAGTTCGCCAGAGGTTCGCCCATGCCCATGAAGACGACGTTGGATACGCGGCGGTCCACCTGTCGGGCCCGGCGCACGGCGCGAACCACCTGCTCGACGATCTCGCCAGCGGTGAGGTGCCGATCAAAGCCCGCCTGTCCGGTTGCGCAGAACCCGCAGCCCATGGCGCAACCGGCTTGACTGCTCACGCATACGGTCACGCGATCGGCGTAGAGCATGAGCACTGTCTCGATCTGTCGACCGTCGGCCAGGCTCCAGAGCCACTTGACGGTGTCGCCGGCGTCGCTCACCGACTCGGTCACCAGCTCGAGCGCAAGCGGCAGAGCGGCGTCGAGTCGGTCGCGGAGCGCTCGCGGGAGGTTCGTCATGTCTTCAGGATCCACGGCCTGGCGGTAAAGCCCCTGCCACACCTGATCCAGCCGGTAGCGGGGCTCGCCATCGAGCAGGCGCGCCAATGTTTGCCGGTCCGGCTCGAACCGGGTGTGGTTCGGGCTCGGAGGTGCGGGATGATCAGGAGTGGGCGTCACGACGTCGGGCAGCAAGGCGAAGGCGGTGCGGGCGGTGACAGGGTACCGGGGCTCGCACTCCCGCCATCGGGCAACGGCTCGTGCGACTGACCGGTAGCGTTCAAGCCATGGCCCATCCGGACGTCACGCCGGCCGCGCCGACCATGGAGCACCACCACCGCGACATCCAAGGGGGAGCGGCGCGCGCAGCGGTCTTCGGGGTGAGCGACGGGCTGGTGTCCAACGTGTCACTGATCCTCGGGATCGCCGGCGCTGGTCCCGCGGCCGGAGTCGTGCGGCTGGCCGGGCTGGCCGGCCTGGTGGCCGGAGCGGTGTCGATGGCGGCCGGTGAGTATGTGTCCATGCGGGCCCAGACCGAGCTCTTCGAGCGTGAGCTCGACATGGAACGGGTCGAGCTGCGCCGGAATCCGCACGTCGAGCTCGTGGAGCTGAGCCAGATCTATGCCTCCCGGGGGATCGATCCGGACCGAGCCCGCGAGATGGCTCAAGACATCATGGCCGACCCCGATCGAGCGCTCGAGACGCATGCACGCGAGGAGCTGGGCATCAATCCGAACTCGCTCGGATCGCCGTACGGTGCCGCGTTGTCCTCGCTCCTGGCCTTCGCCCTGGGCGCCCTTCTGCCCCTCCTGCCATGGTTCTTCGCGCAGGGCGACGCTGCAGTCGTGGCATCGATCGTGTTCGCTGCGCTAGGTGCCGTGGCGATCGGAGTCTCCCTCGCCCGCTTCACCGGTCGGTCCCCGGTGCGCTCGGCGGCTCGGCAGCTCGGCATCGCAGTGGTTGCCGCCGGGATCACGTTCCTCATCGGTCGCGTTGTCGGAGTCGGAGTTAGCTAGGCCTGGCTCCGGCATCCTTCGAACGCTCGACGCGGACGTTCGATCAAGGCCCGCCACTCCTGTTCCGTCGAAGCAGGTCACAGCTTGGCTGCGGCACTTCGACGGCGTTTGGTCGAACCAGGTAGGTCTCGTCTCAGAACCCTGCTTCTGCCCCTACGACTCGTAGATCCGATCGATGTGGTGCACTGTGAAGCCGAGACGGTCGTACAGGCGGCGGGCTGAGTGGTTGTCAGCATCGACATGGAGCATCCCGGTTCCCACACCCTGACCGGCCAGCCAGTCCAGACCTGCAAGCGTGAGGGCCCCACCGAGGCCTCGCCCTGCCGCTGACGGGTCGACGCCGATGACGAAGATCTCTCCGAGGACCGGCTCCTGCGCATGGATCTTCGTCCAGCAGAACCCGATCAGATCCTCGTCCTGTTCGTGTAGCAGGAAGCCTGCCGGGTCGAACCATGGCTCGCGCATGATCCGATGCAACCGGTCGGAGGTGAGGTCAGCTTGATCCGGATGCGCAGCAAACGCCCGGTTG
>JBBSGQ010000142.1:0-8604 GCA_038253965.1 Acidimicrobiales bacterium
CCCCCCCGCCCACCGCCCCCGACTCAAACCCCCACCCCCCCGCGGCCGCCCGCCCCCCGGCGTGGGGGCCCTCCCCGCGGGGCCCCCGCCCCTCCCACCCGCGCGGCCGGCCCCCCCCCCCCCCCCCCCCCGCCCGTCCGGTGGCGCGCCCCTCAGCCCTTCAACAGGCCGAGGAGCTCGACCTCGATGCGTCGATTTCGGGTCTTTCCCTCAGGCGTGGCATTGGACACCAACGGGTTCGCCGGGCCCAGGCCGATGACCACGAACCGCTGAGCCGGGATACCCCTCTGGGTGATCCAGTCGGCCACGGCCTGGGCTCGAGCCCGTGAGAGCGCGAGGTTGAGTGGCAGCGGCCCGGTGTCGTCGGTGTAACCGACGACCTTCATCGTCACCTGCGGGTTCAGCCGCATGACCGTGACCCCGAGGTCCAGCAACGATCCATACCTCGGATCGATCTGTGCGCTGCCGGTCGGGAACAGGAACGGCTCGTCGACTCGCACCCGACCCTCGGTCGGCACCGGCGCCCGCCGATCGATCACGTAGTGCTCGACGACGTTCGCGGCGCCGATCACCTCCGATGCCTTCTTCACGAACGCGTCGGCCACCTTTCGGCTGGGCAACGCCCCACTGAGATAGA
Organism: Acidimicrobiales bacterium; assembly: GCA_038253965.1. Classification (GTDB taxonomy): domain Bacteria; phylum Actinomycetota; class Acidimicrobiia; order Acidimicrobiales; family Iamiaceae; genus JBBSGQ01. The sequence continues at coordinate 638 of JBBSGQ010000142.1, forward strand.
GCTTGCCTTGGTGATAGACCGCACCGTGCAGGGGCAGCTTGCCCTTGGCTACCTGAGGAGCCGTGGTCGCGGGCGCAGGCGGAGCGCTTGTGTGAGCAGCTGTGGTGGTGCTGGTCTTCGGCGGCGGCCGCCGGTTCGGCTGGGTCGAGGTGATCACAGCAGCCTTCCCGGCAGAACGGCCGACTGCGGTGCCGGCACGGTCGCCAGACCCGGTGTCGCCGCTGCGGGCGGCGAATATCGAGATGATCGCGATGGCCCCGGCGGCGAGGAGCAGTCCGGCGATCCGGGCGCCACGCCCGATGCGCCCCAGGTGACGCTCGGCGTAAGGCAGGCTGCCGATCGACTCGGTCAGTGGCAACGTCGACACTCGTCCGACCTGCGGACCGTGCATCGTCGGCGGACGCGGCGGAGGCTTCGCAGGGCCATCCCCGGAGGAGGACGGGGGATCAGTGATGGTCACGGTCCGTAACCATAGCCGGTGTGCCGTCACGCTGCGCAGTTTTCTTGGTGCGAGGATCTCCGACTTGGAGGCCGAGCGATAGGCGAGGCCGTGGCCCGAGCAGCCCGCTCGCCGAAGGCGAGCAAGAGCGGACAAGCACGGCTTCGTTGCCCTTCTCGGCGCCGCCAGGCGACGAGAATTCGCGAAGGGGGCGCCTATCCGCGCAAACCCTTACCTACCTCAGCGACCCTGCCCGGGCGGCCTCGATCGCGTCAGCGTCTGCGGCGGAAGACGCGCCGGAACCGCCCTCCCTCTGCGCTGCGCTTCTCGCTGCTGACCTCGGCCAGGATCGCCGGACCGGCTTCGTTGACGATGTCCTCTGCCTCGTCGAGGAGCGCCGCTATGTCGTCTCCCCGCTCGTCGAGTCCCGGAGGTTCCTCAGGCGTCGGTGGGGTGACCAGCGTGCCGTGGGCCCAATTGACATCGGCCAGCCGCCGTTGAAACGCAGGGCAGTCGGCGGGGCAACGCCAAGGAGCCTCCGGGGCAAGGTCGAGGTCGCACTTGCGAACCGTCTCGCCGTCGCCGTAGGTGCGAGATTCGAAGAATTTGCAATCCTGCCGCATTGGCACGAGGTCATTGTGCCAGGCGACGCCGGAAATCAACGTCAGGGTCAGCGACGTGCAGCCAACCTCGCCCGAACGCTGCGTCGGCCCACCGCGGCCGACGGGGGTGACGGAGTGTGGCGGAAAACCCCCTACGGTTCCGCCGGTGGAGCCGGGGCTGTATGAGACGTTCTCCCGGGATACCTGGAGTGGGCTACGCGCCGCGACACCGTTGACGCTCACGGCCGAAGACCTCGACGAGCTCCGCGGCCTGAACGAGCACCTCTCACTCGACGAGGTCGAGCGCGTGTACCTCCCCCTGTCGCGTCTGTTGAACCTACGGGTCGCTGCAGCGCAGGCGTTGCAGTCGGCCACCGGGACGTTCACCGGTAGCTTGTGCCGCGCGGCGCCCTACGTGATCGGTATGGCGGGCAGCGTCGCGGTCGGCAAGAGCACGACGGCCCGGGTGCTGCGCGCACTTCTGGCCCGCTGGCCCGACCATCCGCGCGTCGATCTTGTCACCACCGATGGCTTCCTATATCCGAACGACGAGCTCGAGCGGCGCGGCCTGCTCCAGCGCAAGGGCTTCCCCGAGAGTTACGACGTGAGGCGATTGATCCGCTTCCTCAGTGACGTCAAATCCGGGGCGCCCGAGGCGATCGCACCTGAGTACTCCCACGTGGTGTACGACGTGTTGCCCGGTAAGGGGACAGCCATCCGGCGGCCCGACATCCTCATCGTCGAGGGCGTGAACGTACTGCAGGTCGGCAGCGGCGCGACGACGTTCGTGTCGGACTTCTTCGACTTCTCGATCTACATCGACGCCGCGGTCACCGATGTGCGTCAGTGGTATGTCGACCGGTTCCTCACGCTATACGGCACCGTGTTCCAGCAACCACAGTCGTACTTCCGCCGCTACGCCGATCTCGACCTCGAAGCTGCCCGGACAGTGGCTGGACAGATCTGGCATGACATCAACGAGCGGAACCTCCTGGAGAACATCCAACCCACCCGCGAACGGGCCAGCCTGGTGCTGAGCAAGGGTGCGGACCACCGCGTCCGAGAAGTGAGGCTGCGCAGGTTCTGAGGCCGGCTACCGAGTCGGGTGGAGCCACAAGATCTCGCCGGGATTCGCGTCGGTAGCCGTCGGGACCGAACCGCGGCCGGCAACCGGGGTGGCGGCCGCTCGAGACCGGGATGCCGGTGAGGATGTCAGCCCGCTGCTCGAGCGACTTCGGCTCGGCTCGACAACCGGTGGCCCCGACCACGAGCCCGAGGATGAGTGCGAGTGGCAGTGCGCGGCTCCGAAGCATCGTCCCACCACGACGAGTCAGCCTACGGAACCCTCCATCTGCAACTCGATCAGGCGGCTCCACTCGACTGCGTACTCCATGGGCAGCGTGCGGGTGACCGGCTCGATGAAGCCGTTCACCACCATGCCCATCGCCTGCTCCTCGGAGAGGCCGCGACTCATCAGGTAGAAGAGTTGCTCGTCGGCCACCTTGGAGACAGTCGCCTCGTGGCCGATCACCGCGTCGCGAGCTCCGACCTCCATGTATGGGAAGGTCTCGCTGACCGAGTCCTCATCCAGGATCAATGCGTCGCACTGGACGTGGCTCTTGCATCCGTAGGCATCGTCCTCCACCCGGACGAGGCCTCGGTAGGACGTGCGGCCACCGTCTTTGGAGATCGACTTCGAGACGATCTTCGACGTTGTCTCGGGTGCGGCGTGGACCATCTTGGCCCCTGCGTCCTGATGCTGGCCGTTGCCCGCGTAGGCGACCGACAGCACCTCTCCGGACGCCTTCGGGCCGACCATGTAGACGGCCGGGTACTTCATCGTGAGACGCGACCCGATGTTGCCGTCGATCCACTCCATGTGGCCCTCAGCCTCGACCCGCGCCCGCTTCGTGACCAGGTTGAAGACGTTGTTCGACCAGTTCTGGATGGTGGTGTACGTGACCCTGGCACTCGGCTTGACGACGATCTCTACCACCGCTGAGTGCAACGAATCGGAGGTGTAGACCGGTGCCGAACAGCCCTCGATGTAGTGCACCTGGGAGCCCTCGTCGGCGATGATGAGCGTCCGCTCGAACTGGCCCATGTTCTCGGCGTTGATCCGGAAATAGGCCTGCAGCGGCATCTCGACGTTCACACCGGGCGGCACGTAGATGAAGCTCCCGCCCGACCAGACAGCTGTGTTGAGCGCCGCGAACTTGTTGTCGTTCTTCGGGATGATGGTGCCGAAGTACTGCTTCACCAGCTCCGGGTACTCCCGCAGCGCGGTGTCCATGTCGGTGAAGATCACGCCCTGCTTCTCGAGATCCTCGCGATTGCGGTGGTATACGACCTCGCTCTCGTACTGGGCGGTTACCCCAGCGAGGTACTTGCGCTCCGCCTCAGGGATGCCGAGTTTCTCGTAGGTGTCCTTCACCGAGTCGGGCAGCTCGTCCCACGCGTCGACCTGATGGTCGGTGGGCTTGATGTAATAGAAGATGTCATCGAAGAAGATCTCCGACATGTCGCCGCCCCAGTTGGGCATCGGCCGACGCTCGAAGTGCTCGAAGGACTTGAGCCGATTGGTCAGCATCCAATCGGGTTCGCCCTTCATCCAGGACATCTCGTGCAACATGTCCGTGTCGAGGCCTCGCTTCGGCTTGAACACGTAGTCTTCGGCGTCGGACCAACCGAGCTTGTAGCGACCGAGGTCCAGATCGGTGACGGCCATCGAGACTTCCTCTGCGTCGGGGTAATTTCTCCTACGGCGATAGTAACAAATCCCCGTGCGCCTGCGACGTTGGAGAACGCAGGACTGTCAGGAGGAGCGGGTGAGGCGGGCCTGGAGGTGGTGGGACAGCGGGAGCCCCACCGCGGCCATTGCCAGCTCGTAACGCAGCGTGTTGCCCTCGAGTCGGTACCGCCGTTCAGTGGCCGTCACGTCCTTGGCCGTCGAGGAGCCGCCGATCAGCGTGCTGCTGAGCAGGATCTCCCCTTCCTCTACGAAGCCCTCGGCGATCTCCACCAGACCTGACCCCTGGGCGACGATGAGCTCGACGTGACCGTCAGCGGCGACCCGCAGCCACCCGGACTCGCCGTGCAGCACCCGACCGTCGTCGACTGCCGAAGTGGCCGATCGGTAGGCCAGCATCGCCTTGCCCCGTACTAACCGCAGCTCGATCTCCTCGGTGTACGCGAAGCCATCGATCGTCGGGTACTCCCCGGCCCCTGCACCAGTCCACCTTCCGATGAACCGCGCCAACGGGGCCAGCGCCGGCAGGAACGGCTCGACAGCCATCGCTCCGCTGTGTGCATCAGCCGCGGGCTCGCCCTGCGCACGTTCCGCGACCTCCTCGCCGCCGAGGAGCTGGGTCCAACGATGTTCCTTGTGCCCGGCGCGGCGGTCGAGGCGGCGCACCAAGGGCTCCCCACGGGCGGCCAGGCGGTCAAGGGCCTTCTCCACGTCAGTCGTCGAGGAGAACGCGTGCAGCCGTTCGCTGCGCGACCGCAGCTCGCCGGGTGTTTGCGCGCCCCGGAGCAGCAGGACCGTGAGCACAGCCCGCTCGGCTCCATCGAGCTGGAGCGTCTCGTCGGCTACCTGGCGGTACTTGACCATGCGCGCCCCATGGCTGGCGTGGACCAGGCGGACCAGGTGCGCCGCCTTCATGGTGTCGATCGCGGCCTCAGCGGCGTGGTCGGTGACGGACATGATCGGGTCGCGTCCCGAGGTCTGGTTGCAGGCCGACAACAGCCCGTTCATGGTCAACGGGTACGTCGCCGGGACCGTCACCTCCTTCTCGAGCAGGCTTCCGAGCACTCGCAGGGCGAACGCGTCCAGTTCCGGCTCCATTGCTCAGACGCTACGGGGTCCGGACGGTCTGGTCGGCTATCAGGTCGGGTCGACGAAAGCGATGTTGGCCACGTCTATGGCGCCGGTCTTCGGCCGGTCGAACAAGAAGAGCACCCGCACGACGTGGCGAAGATCGACGCCGGCGAACGCCGAGAGCGGCAGGCGTACCGTGTTCAACAGCAGCTTGGGCACGAGCGGGAACCCGTCCGGAGTCACCGACCCGGGCGGATACCGCAACGCTCGACTGTGCCGGCTGACCGCAACGGCCGTGGAATGGCCGGCAGCGTCCGTGATCGCCACGCGCATGTCCTGCAACCGCCCGACCACGTTGGCCGACTTCGACCAATCGACCCCCGCGCGAAACACGAGCGCGCTATACCGGTGGACGTCGCCGCGCCCGGCGGCGACAGCGAACTGGACCCGCCCGTGGGCTGCGGACCAGCCAAGAGCCAGCTGGGTGAGCCCCGATCGCCCGAGGTCGTCAGCGGAGTGCGGGTCCTGCACAGGACCCTGGCCGGTGCAACTCGACGCCTGGGGTGGCGGGCCACCACAGAGGAGTGCCGCGAAGGACCACTCCCGCTCCTCGGTGCCATTTCAGCCACCCGTCCGCAACGCGCCGACCGTGACAGGGCTGCGCGGCTCGATCTGGTAGCTGATCACCACGCCGTCGTGGACGAGAGCGGTGTCGAACACGGCAACCGTCAGCGTGCGTCGACTGTCGCTCACCTGGCCTTCGCCAACCGAGCGACCATCCACCAGGACGAGCACGCGTGCGTCGCCATAGGGAAAAGGACCGCCTGTGATCCTGATGCGGCGAGCAGTCCTCACCGTGCGCGATCCCGAGCCGGTGCGGGTACGGACGGTGTACCGCAGCGCAACATCGTCGACAAAAGCGCCCGGCGCCCGGCCCACGAGCTTTCCCGGAGCTGCCCGCACGACCTCATATCTGGCGCGCGCCTCGTCATATCGGGGCCGAGGCTCGACAACTGTGAGCAGCGGGATCGTGCTCCGCGCAGCACTCGGCCGAGGCGATCCGGCGCTGACCGGTTGGCGGCGCTCAGGTGAGCAGGCTCCACCGATCCCGAGTGCAGCGGCCAGGACGACCACCATCGCCGCTGGCCGAGCCCAGTGCCGCGTCGGGGCGTTCGGGATCGGATCCAACTCTTCCCCCTGGTCCTTCGCGCCACAAACCGTGACGCATGCGGTGCACACAGTAACGTGGATCGAGAGCCGTCAGCGGGGGGCCGGCCCAGCAGGCCAGTCACCCAGCCGAAGAAGAGGCCACTTCAGCTGGCCGCCGCGAGCCCGCTGACCCAGTTGCGGTACAGCGCTGTGTAGCGCCCATCCAGGGCGAGCAGCTCGTCGTGGGTGCCGAGCTCGATGAGGCGGCCCTCGGCCACGACCCCGACCCGGTCGGCGCGCTCGGCGGTCGACAGACGATGGGCGATCACGACGACTGTGCGGCCCGCCATCAGCACGTCCATGGCCCGCTCCACCAGCACCTCGGTGCCCGGGTCCAGGCTCGAGGTGGCCTCATCGAGGACGAGAACTGCCGGGTCGGCGAGCGCGGCACGGGCCAGTGACACGAGTTGCTTCTCACCCGCCGACAGCCGGGATCCTCTCTCGCGCACCTCGGTTGCAAGGCCTTCCGGCAACGCCGCGAAGCGCTCACGGACGCCGATGGCGTCCAGCGCGGCCTCGACCTCCGCATCGGTCGCGTCGGACCGGCCGACGCGCACGTTGTCACGAATCGTCCCGGCGAAGAGGAACCCCTCCTGGGGCACGACGGTGATGCGCTGGCGGAGCGACGCGAGCGTTGCCCCGCGCAGATCGACACCGGCGAACGTGATGGCTCCGTCGGTGGGGTCGTACAGGCGGGCGATGAGCTTGGCCAGCGTCGACTTGCCCGCACCGGTCGGGCCGACCAGTGCCAACCGTTCACCCGGGCTGACGACGAGGTCGACGTCGCGCAGGACCGGATCGTCAGCACCGTAGGCAAAGGAGACATTTTGCACGATGACGTCACCCTTGGCCGGCAGGACGACAGCCCCCGGCTTCTCGGGCACGTCGACCGGTGTGTCCAACAACTCGAACAGCTTGTGGAGCGCCGCTCCGGCGGACTGCAGCTGGTTGAACAGCTGGGAGAGCTGGGACAGCGGCTCGAACAGATTGGACAGCGTGACGACGAAGAACGCGATGGTTCCGACCGACACCGAGCCGCTGAGGACGAGGCGGCCACCGAGCCCGATCACCAGTGCCGTCGTGCCGATCGCCGCGAACTCGATGACCGGGAGGTACCACGCCTGCACCCAGACCGAGCGCATGTGGGCGTCGTACAACGTGCGGTTGCGGCGGCCGAACCTTTCCACCTCCACACCTTCGCGGCCGTAGGCCTGGATCACGCGCACTCCGCTTATGCCCTCTTGGAGGGCCGACAACGTCAGCCCGATCCGATCCCTGACCGTGAGGTAGGCCCGGTTCGAATCACGTTGGAACTTGATGCTGGCCAGCACGACGAACGGCGCCGGGATGAGACAGATCAGCAGCAGTTGCCAGGAAACGAGCGCGAGCACGAGCACCGAAAGCGAGATGAGCAGCGCGCTGCTCACGAACTGGAGGAGACCGAACTGCACGAGTTCTTGCAACGAATCGACGTCGGACGTCATGCGCGAGATGATCACGCCGCCCTTCTCTCGGTCGAAGAACGCCATGGACATCCGCTGCAGGTGGTCGAAGACACGGACCCGCATGTCCCGGAGGAACCCTTCGCCGACCCGGCTGATCATCAGGACCTGCGTGTGGTTCGCGACGTAGGCCACGATCGCAACCAGTACATATGCGGCCACCGCCCAGTTCAGAGCCGCAGCATGGTGTCTCGTGATCCCGTGGTCGATGCCGAACTTGAGCAGATAGGGCCCGGCCAGCGTGGTGAGCGTGTAGAGGATCACCAAAGTCATGGCCAGACGGAACGTCCGACGGTACGGGCCGAGCATCCGGCCGGCGCGGCGCATGACCTGTCGGGCCTGGCGCGCGTCGAGCTTGTCTTCCTCACCTACCGCCGACATCGACCACATCAGCG
>JBBSGQ010000143.1:0-8533 GCA_038253965.1 Acidimicrobiales bacterium
CAGATCATGACCGGCCTCGCCGCCGATCACCGCCGACTCCTCGGCAACGGGCACTGCACCCGGCCCGCCGCCCTCGACTGCATCCACGAATCGATCTGCGAACGCTGCGGCTTCTTCGAGACCGGCCCCCAGTTCGTGCCCGTCCTCATCCGCCAACGCGACCACGCCACCGATCACGACCAGGGCGAACGAGCCCGGCTCTTCACCAACCTCCTCGACAACCTCGACACCACCCCATGACCGTGCTTGCATGACCCCAGCCCTGCGGTCCACGGATCACCCGTATAACAGCGGCTCCGCGACGCAGGTGCGCCTGTTCCGTCGTCACGCAAAGCGTTCAACGGGACGGCGGGTCTGATGGCCACCACTGGGCAGATCCTGCTGGCCACTGACAGAAACAGACGAGCCGATTCGTAGCGCAGTACCCCGCCGAGGATGTCGGGCAACTGGTATCCGGGCATCCCAATCGAAGCTCTGGTGCTATCCCACTGCTCGAATGCCTCGACCCTCCATCGGTCGGCGATTCCAAGCCGTACACCACGGTTCCCACCTTGGCCGTGAAGGCAGCACCGAGGCACATGACACATGGCTCGAGCGTCACATACAGACGGGCGTCCTGGCGGCCACTGCCCAGGAGTCGGTCCGCGGCGTCAAGAGCAAGAAGATCTGCGTGCGCCAGCAGACGACGCTGCGTCATCTCCTGGAGGTGAGCTTCCGCCATCACCCCATCGTTCACCACGACGACCGCGCCAATCGGCATCTCGCCTCGCTCCAGACCGACACGGGCGGCCTTCAGCGCGTCCCACATGAATCGCTCATGGTCTGGCTCATCTGTCCGATTCTTGCGTCCTCACCCTGGCGATGTGTCCACTGAACCGGCTGATCAACGGCAACACAACCGGAGAACCGTCCGTCAGAGGGAGGCGAGCGGATGCTTCCGAGCATGTTCGCTGGCAGGAGACGTGCGAGCCGGTCGCTACGGACGGGCTCAAGTTCGGAGATCACCTCTCGTGCGTCGACATCGCCTCTCGCTCGGTGATCCTCACTCTTGAGCAGAAGCTGCAATTCCCGTGCGAGATATGGGACGCCTTCAGCGGATTCAAGCACCGCCGGCTTCAGCCCGGAAGTCCGGATTGGCGGAAGGCAATGAACCATTCTCGGTCAGAACTTGTGCGCCGATCCTGGCCGTGGAAGAGGAACGTTTTCCACGGTTCTACGCTGTCGGCTCCGAGTGCGCGAATGCGGTCGGTATCGAGGCGCATGACTTCGTCGACGATGTCGAATAGGTCGGCGTCAGGTGCACGCCGTACGTTTCGACGATGACCTGCAGTCGCCGGAGTCGGTCCGGCGGCGTTTCAAAGCCTGCGTCGCGTGCAAGGCCGTCGGGTCGGAACGGGACCGCTTTCCAAGCCAGGTAGGCGACGTCGTACACGGCCGGTGCGGGGTGGGCGGAGTCGTAATCAACGAAGGCCACCGGTGTGCCGTCTCGCCAGATGGAGTTCCAAGGCCCGGGATCGCCGTGACAGATGATTTCTCCGCTCTTCAGAGCTGCTTGGCCGGTCGTCCATCGGCGCTCAGTCGACGGCAAGAAGTCAGCCACCGCCTCGTGGTATCGCCGCAGCAGGGCGGTGAGTGCAGCGAGGCCGTCATCGTTCAGTAGTTCACGGGCCACGGATTGGTTGCGGCGACTCCGTCGATCCACGAAAGAACCTCCCGTTCGGCGCCGTCGATGCCAAGGAAACGCGGGGCGCCGGCAAAGTCGACGCTCTCCAAGTGCCTCAACAGGTCGTGCACAGCGTCGCTCCACGGACCCATAGATCGGCGCACGGTGTCACCAACCCGCGTCGCTCCGGCCACCGAACCACCGATCAAGGGCGTCTCGTGGCCGCTTCTGTGATCGCCGCCCGACGAGGTCATCCTGCGGCGCGGTCGGCATTCATTGCGGCCACGAGGTGGTCGACCTGTGTTCGGGTCCTAAGACGGATGACGTTGGTGTGAGCGTCACAGTGTTCGGCGATCGCGAGTTCGATCTCCGGTCTCTTCTTCGAAGGATACGACCAAATCCAGACCACAAGAAGCTTGGCCCAGCCGAGTCCCTCGTGTACCCCGTCTGGGTAGTCGGGTCGGCGTCGGTCGTGACGCTTGAGGAGCCGCCACAGACAGACCCGGCGCGGCAGATCCAGAAACACCACGGTGTCGGCGCGGGAAAGCCTGGTGTCGAGATCGGGGATGTATCCGCCGTCGATGATCCAGGCGTCTTCATCGGCGGCTGCCAGGGCGGCCGTGGCAGTAGGTGTACTGAGCCCTGTCGTTGCCGTTGAGAACGATGCCAATTCCGCATCTGCCGTAGGTCGGCGTGGACACGACGACGCCTGCAGTCACGGCATAGACGCGGGTGCCGATCGGAACCGGGATGTCGGCGGCCGGATAGTCGTGGTGGGGCTTGGTGAACCACTGCGGGTGTCGGTCGTACCAGCGTCGTTCGACGGGCAGTGTGTAGTTGCCGCGAACGGTCGGCGCGCCCGTATCGCAGTTGTCACCGCTCGACGGCGGTCTTGGTGCGTGCGAGACAGGACGAGCAGCGCCGTGATTGTGCATAGATTCATAGACGCGGCTGATCGCGGTCCAGTACGAGGGCGATGACGCCCAGGTTCCGGCGAGGCCGCCCCATGTCGTCACAGTCGCTCCGGCATTCGGAGACGCGTCGGGACGGGCCAGCGGTACTTGGTTGCCAGCCGCGAACTTCTTCAGTAGCTGGATCTGGGCTCGGATGCCGGTCTCGGCGTCCGGGAAGCCGGAGCCGGAGCGTGAGCCGTCGTAGTGAGCGATTCCGGCGAAGTTGTTGATGGCCGTGTCGCTGTTCGTGAAGTAGCCGGTCTCGACGATGGCCTGAGCAAAGGCGAGATCGCCGCGGACCCGCTCGGCGTCCGCCTCACTCAGGTACAGGGCGATCACGTCATCGATGGGCAGGGCGAGGCTCGACGGCTGTCCCTTGCCGGTCGAGGCCCACCACGTCGTGAGGTCGGACACGGTGAGCGCGGACGGCCCGAGAATCGCCGGGGTTCCATCGTCGGCGATCTTCACCGCACGAGCGCAAGAGCGTGATGAGTCTTGGCGCGCTCCAAGGGCAAGAAGGGGCAACCCGGTCAGCGTGGCAACGGCGGCCAGCAAGCCCACGGCAACTCCGGCCCCGACCTTCGTCCGCTTCCTCATGACTCACTAGGCCGCGGAGCTGCGAAATTCTTTGCGCTGGCGTGGAGAGTTTTGACCGCCTCACGGGCCTAGTGGTCGTGACGACCGACCACTGCCCGAGGAGGTGACACGTGGCCCAATTGCGACTCCGATTCCGGTTCCGTCTGGTTCTCGCACAGGTCAAGGTCAACCCGAGCGCCAACGGATTGCCGGGTGCTGCGCTGATCCAGCGGCTCCTGAACTGGGCGCAGATGGTGGCCCTCTGGGGGAGCCTCGGCGCGATCCTCGTCGGCGCAGCGATGTACGGCCTTGCCCGCGAGGGAGGCAGCTACGGGGGAGCCAGTCGAGGCAAAGCCCTTGCCATGGGAGGCATCGTCGGAGCGATCCTCGCAGGGCTTGCTCCTACGGCGGTGAACATGCTGTTCAAGGCGGCCAGCTGATGACTTCGATTGAAGGTGCGGCCCGCACACGGCTCGTGGTGTTCGGCGCCATTGCAGCGATGCTGTTCGTAGTCGGTGCCGTCTTCAGCATCGTCGGGCGCCACGCGCCAGCCAGCGAGTCTCCGGGGAAGCCGGAGCGAGCCCGGCCCCGCGTTGCGAAATCGGTCGGCACACCAGGTCCTGCGGCTCAGCGAGCCGGGATGGCGGTCGGGTTCTCCCACGACAGGCTGGGCGCCCGGGCCGCGGCAATCACCTACGCCACGGCGTCCCAGCGGTGGCTGTACTTCACCGACGACGACATCCGGACGGCCGTCTCGGAGATCTCGACACCGGCTGCGGCATCAGGATTCGCGCGGGACGTAGTAAAGGAGGTGAGCGTCGCCCGGAGGCAGCTCGGCGCTAGCCCGGGCCGCGTCTGGTGGCTTGTACGTCCCCTGGCCTGGGAGGTCGCGCACCAAGACGCGGCCGAAGCGCGGGTGTTGGTCTGGGTGATCACGATCCTGTCAGCGGAGGAGGTCGCGGCGCCGCAGAGCGAATACATGACTGTCACCGTCGACCTGGCGTGGGCGGGCGGCGACTGGCGGGTGGACGGCATCCGGGATGCGCCCGGTCCCACTCCGATCACCGGACCTAAGGATCAACCTTGGGACGCTCGGCCGTTCGACGATGCTCTCGCGCATTTCACTCGCATGGACGGGGAGCCGGTCCGTTGATCATCGGTTTCGGGTTTCCCAACCCCATCGGTTGGGCGTTCGACAAGGTCTCCAGCTTCATCGGCGGTGCCGCCTCCGCCGGGTTCAAGGCGATCATCGGTGGTCTGGTCGCGTGGATTGTCGACGCCGTGGTTTGGGTGGTCGGCGGCGTCTTCGGCTTCTTCGTGACGTCCACCGACCCAAACGTCCAGGCCGACTGGTTCGTCACGGGAACCGGCCCGTATGCCACCACTGTGACCATCGGCGGCACGCTTCTGCTCCTCTTCGTGCTTGCCGGAATCCTCCAGGGGATCCTCAACGGCGATGTCGGCGGAATGCTGCGGCGCATGGCGCTGGACTTGCCGCTGTCGGTTCTCGGGATGGTCGGTCTGGTCACCGTCACGCAGGCGCTCATCCGTCTGACCGACGTCCTGTCCAGCGACGTCCTCGGCAACTTCAGAACCGACATCACCAAGTTCGGAACCGTTGTTGCTTCTCTACAGGCATTGAACGGAGGCACGTCCACTGCGTTCGTCGTCTTCGTCCTCGGGCTGGTAACAGTGTTGGCCGGCTTGATCCTCGTGACCGAGCTCGTCATTCGCGCTGCTCTCATCTACATCGTCGTCGCCCTCGCACCATTGGTGTTCGCCACCCGACTCTGGCCAGCGACGAACGGCGCAGCCCGCAAGCTGCTCGAGCTGCTCTGCGCTCTGATCCTGTCAAAGCTTGTCATCGCCGTCGCTCTCGCCGTCGCCGCGTCAGCGGCGGTGGGGGCCGGCTCGGGTGGACAAGTGACGGCGCTTCCGAGGCCCGAGGTGTTCGCGGCGCACCCAGGAGGATCCGTCGCGCAGGCCGTCGGCATCCTGCTGACCGCAACCGCAGCATTCGGTGTCGCCGCCTTCTCGCCGTTGCTCATCGCCAAGCTCCTGCCCTTAACCGAAGCGGCTGTCGTCGCTCAAGGCGTGCGAGGAGGACCTGTTCGAGCTGGACAACAGGGATTGATGATGGCCAACACGATGCAGATGGTGACCGGCCATCGACTCAACCAACTTGCGTCCGGTAAGGCTCACGACGGCACGGCGAGCGGCGCCGGAGCAGGATCGAAGCCGGCGGCGTTGGGGATCGGTGGCGCGGCAGTCGCAGGACCGGCTGGTGTGGCAGGTGTTGGGGTGGCCGGGGCCCTCAAGGGCGCGGCGAAGGGCGTCACTGCGGCCGAGAAGGTGAGCGATGGCGTCGGTGGAGATTCGCCAGCCGAACGACCAGCGGGCCGTCGACCCAACGCAGGACCTCGCCCGAAGCCGTCAGCGACACCGCCGGCCGGCGATGGTTCCAACGTACCCGGTCCGAGCAAGGGAACCCGCGGTGAGAGCTGAACGGGTCGAACGCACCTACCGGTTGGAACCTCTTGACACCTCGGGGATCTTCCTCGGCCTGGGGATCGTGCAATGCCTGCTGCTGGGCGGAGGCGTCACCCTGGCTGTGCTCGCAATCACGGCCGGAGCGCCAGTGCTCGTTGCCGCCGTACCGGTGTTCGTCGCCGCCGTAGTGAGCTTCGCCCGAGCCGGTGGACACGCACTCTGGGAGTGGCTTCCTCTCGCCGCTGGCTGGTTCTGGACCAGGCTGCGCCGCGGTCGCCGCTGGCAGGCGCAGCTGCCGTTGTGGTCAAGCGAACAAACCAAGGCGCCGATGCCACCGTGCCTGTCCGGACTCGACATCGTGGGCATTGAGTGGCGTCGGTCATCGCAGCTGGGCGCAGTGCGGGACGACCATCGCAAGACCCTCACTGCAGTCATACCGGTGGCCGGCCCGCAGTTCGTAGTCGAGCCACGCGCCGAACAGGAGCGCCTGCTCTCGGGCTGGGGCGACGTGCTCGGCCAGTTCGCCGTCGAGCGGGGTGTCGTGACGCACCTGGCGTGGTCAGACCTCGCCTGCCCGTCTGGCATGCACGAGCACCTCGCGTGGATCGACGCTGGTCCCCGAGGCGAGCCGAACCAGGCAGCGTCAGCGTCGTATCGAGAACTCGTCGACGTTGGAACCGCCACGGCCATCTCACACGACGTGGTCATCACGATCACGGCCGCCCGTGAGCGACTCGGACGGCACCGATCTGGGGCGGGCAACGTCGAGGACCATCTGCAACGCGCTCTCGTCACCTCCACCGAAGCGCTGCTGCGAGGGCTCCGGTCGGCCGGACTCGCTGCGAGTGATCCACTCGATCCAGGCGGCATCCAACGGCTCGTCCGGTCAAGGATCGATCCAGTCTCGGCCCGACCCCGCGCCTCGACGGGACGACTCGTCGACCGGCTCGCGCTCGTTCGGTCGGCAACCGCTGGGCCTCTTGTCATCGACACCGAGTGGGCTCACCTACGCGTCGACGGCGCGTTCCATCGAACCTGGTGGATCGGCACTTGGCCGCGCCTCGCCGTACCTCCGGCATGGCTCGAACCGTTCCTTTCGGGGGGTGGGATCACTCGAGCGATGACCGTCGTCCTCGTCCCAGTTCCGACGCATCAGAGCCGAAGACGCATCGAACGAGACTTGGTGAAGCTGGAGTCCGACGCCACCACCAAGGAAGAGAAGGGCCGTCGGATCGATGCCCGGCACCGTCGAGCGACACGAGCCCTGCTCGACCGCGAAGAGGAACTGGTCGCCGGCTACCCCGAGGTCGCCTACTCCGGACTTGTCACTGTCTCGGCTCACGACCTCTCCAGCCTGGAAGAGCACTCGGAGATCATCGAACAGCTCGCCCGGGAGAACGGCATGGACCTCCGAGTCCTCGACGCTCGTCAGGACGTGGCGTGGGCTGCGGCGCTTCCGCTTGGCCTCTCGACCCGCACGCTCTTCGCCTCATGACGCGCCCGCCGCTGCGCCTCGCCCACCACCGAGGGACCACCGCACACGTCTCCAGCATCTACCCGTTCTCGGTCCAAGCCTCGTTTGGTCACCGAGGCACCTACGTCGGACTCGACCTACTCGCTGGCGGCGCAGAGTTCTGCTGGGATCCCTTCGACGCCTACGCGAGCGGGTTGGTAACGAACCCCAACGCCTGGGTACTGGGCGAGCCGGGCAACGGCAAGTCCGCTCTCGTCAAGTGCTTGTTGTGGCGCCAAGCCGCGGTGTACGGCCATGGCGAGCGAGGCCGCTGGGTCGCCATCGCCGATCCGAAAGGCGAGTACGCCACCCTCGCCGAACAGCTCGGCCTCACCACTGTGCGGCTCACGCCGGGAGGCATGACGCGCATCAACCCGCTCGCTCCGGGTCCAGCCGCGGCGTACGAGTCGGACGACAAGCAGGTCCTCCGTCGGGCAGAGATGTGCACTGCCCTCGTCGCCACTGTCGTCGAACGCCAGCTCAGCCAGCTGGAAGACGCCGTCATCTTCGCCGCCGTCGAGCACCTGACCCGCTCCGACCGGATCACCGAACCCACGCTCGTCGATGTCGCTCATCTTGTCGCCGACCCGACCGACGACGTGACGTCCCGGCTTCGGCGCTCACCGCAAGACGTGGCGACCGAGACCACCGCCGTGGCCTACGCGCTCGACAAGCTCCTGTCCCGATCACTGCGGGGCATGTTCGACGGACCTTCCACCGTGCCGCTCCGCTGGGACGGGCCGGGACTCGCCCTCGACCTGTCGGCCGTTCCCCTCGACTCCGACGCCCTCCCGCTGGTGATGGTCGCCGCGGCCGGCTGGCTCCAACAGCTCATGGCCTGCCCGGGCCCGCAGAGGATCCAAGTCCTCGACGAGGCATGGGCGCTGCTGGGCAACCGACACACCGCCGCCTACCTGCAGACATGCTTCAAGCTCGGCCGGACCTACGGCTCTGCCAACCTCTGCATCACCCACCGGGCATCGGACCTCGTCGCTCAAGCCGACGACGGATCTTCCACTGCCAAGATCGCAGCGGGACTTCTGGCCGACTCGGCAACCAGGATCATCCTGCGCCAGGCGCCGGACCAGCTCGACGCCGCGGTCACCCACTTCGGCCTCACGGAACCCGAAGCCCGCATCGTCGGCCAACTCACCCGAGGGCGAGCGCTGTGGAAGCTCGGTGGACGCACTGCGGTCGTCCACCACGTCATCGGACCGGCCGAGGAGGCGTTCTGCGACACCGACGCCCGCATGGAGGGGCGCTCCGTCGGGAGCGACGCGGTGTGAAGCATGTACGACCGCGACGCGATCATCGCAGCAGTCGACCTCCGAGCGCTCG
>JBBSGQ010000144.1:0-8522 GCA_038253965.1 Acidimicrobiales bacterium
GACACGATCACCGGCGCTGATGTTCGTGACCTCGGCGCCGACCTCTTCCACGATGCCCATGGGTTCGTGCCCCAGGATGTCGCCCTCACCGAGGAACGGGCCGAGCACCTCATAGAGGTGCAGGTCGGAGCCGCAGATCCCGGTGGAGGTGACTCGGATGATCGCGTCAGTCGGCTTCTCGATCTTCGGATCCGCGACGTTGTCGATGCGAACGTCACGCGTGCCGTGCCATGCGACTGCCTTCATCTGAGCTCCTCGTCCCGAATACGCGATGGGGATGGTGTCGATACCCCGTGCCTTGCAGTGCAGTACCCGCTCATCACGTGAGACGGCAACCGGATCGGACCATCTCCGCCGCACGAGGGGGGCCTTTGTAGGCTGCCCGTCCGTGGCCGTCTCAGACTCAGTCCGCATCACCTTCCTCGGAGGGCTCGGCGAGATCGGGCGGAACTGCGCAGCGATCGAACAGGCCGGACGCATCATGCTGCTCGACTGCGGGTTGATGTTCCCGGACGCCGACATGCTCGGCATCGATCTCGTGCTGCCCGACTTCACGTGGCTGCGCGAGCAGGCCGACCACATCGAAGGTTGCATCGTGACCCACGGCCACGAGGACCATCACGGTGGACTGGCGTACCTGCTGCGCGAGCTGTCCTTCCCGATCTACGGGTCAGCGCTCAGCCTCGGACTTGCCCGCAACCGCATCGAAGAGGCGGGCCTCCTCGATCGCACGGACCTGATCCAGGTCAACGACAACGAGCGCCGTCGCATCGGTCCGTTCGACTGCGAGTTCATCCCGGTCACCCATTCGGTGCCTCACGGGTTCGCCACGGCGTTCCACACGCCTCAGGGAACGATCCTGCACACCGGTGACTTCAAGCTCGACCTCACCCCGGTCGACGGCCGGCTCACCGATCTCGGGGTGATGGGCGCCATCGCCCAGAACGAAGGCATCCGGCTTTTGCTGTCCGACTCCACCAACGCCGACCAGCATGGCCACTCTCGATCCGAGACATCGGTGGGCAAGGTGCTCTTCAACCTGTTCCACGCGCACGCCGGGCGTCGCATCGTGACTGCCTGCTTCGCCAGCCACGTTCATCGCATCCAGCAGATAGCCGACGCCGCCATCGCCTTTGATCGGGTGGTGGCCACGCTCGGCATGTCGATGAAGAAGAACGTGCGGATGGCCCGTGAGATGGGGTTGCTGAAGATACCCGACTCCCATCTGCGCGACATCGAAGACGTCGACGACCTCGACCCCGCCAGGGTGTGCGTGATCTCGACCGGCTCGCAGGGCGAGCCGATGTCCGCGCTGGCCCTGATGGCTGCGAATGACAGCCGTTGGCTCAAGCTCGGTCCCGAGGACACCGTGATCCTCAGCTCGCATCCCATCCCGGGCAACGAGATGAGCGTGAGCAAGGTGATCGACGGTCTGGTGCGGCTCGGGGTGCAGGTGGTGCACTCGGGCATAGAGGACGTGCACGCCACCGGCCACGCCAAGCAGGAAGAGCTCAAGACCCTCCTGTCGGTCACTCGGCCTGACTGGTTCATCCCGGTGCACGGCGAATACCGCCACCTCGTCGCTCATGCCGAGCTAGCCCGCACGATGCAGGTTGCCGACGAGCATGTGCTGGTGTGCGAGGACGGTGACCAGGTCGAGCTCACCGAAGCAGGTGTCGCTCGGTCCGCTCGGGTGCCGGCCGGCTATCTGTACGTCGACGGCATCGTGGGCGATGTCGGCCACGGCGTGCTGCGCGACCGGCGGGTGCTTGCCGACGAAGGGGTGGTGGTGGTCATCGTCGGGGTCGACAGCCACTCGGGACGCCTGCTCACCGGTCCTGAGATCATCACGCGAGGGTGGGTGCATGCGCCCGAGGCCGAGGACCTCCTCGAGGAGGCCCGCAAGGTGGTGGCCGAGGCGGTGGCTGTGGCGTTCTCGGATCCAGGCGGCCACGACCACGAAGCCCTGCAGCGGGTGGTCCGTCGGGCGGCCGGCCGATTCGTGAACGACCGGACCCGTCGACGCCCGATGATCGTCCCCGTCATCATGGAGGCGTGACCCGGTATCGACCCGAACTCGACGCTGTCGCAGGGCCATCCCGCGGCTATTTGCGTCGAGAACGGAGCGGGGCCCGGTGGCTGGTGTTGCTGCTGTTAGCGTTGGGGGCATTGTGACTGCCACCCGCCGCAGTTCGTCTCGGCCATCGGCGTCCAAGCGAGCGCCGTCCAAGAAGAAGCGATCCGGATCGACCCGCCCGCCATCCGTATCGACCCGGGCCCGCCGACCGGCGCAGTCGCGCCCACCGGCCACGGTTCGGGCGCTGGCTGCGGTCAGCGCCGCCGGCCGCGGCCACGGAGCCGACGTCGCCGGGCTGTTGGCCATCGCGCTCGGTCTCGTCGCCGGGCTGGGCATCTACCTCGAAGCTGCAGGTCCGGTCGGCCGGGGCGTGGCCGACGGGGTCGGCGCCCTGGTCGGCGCAGCCCGTGTGCTGGCGCCGCCCTTGTTGATCGCCACCGGAGTCCTGATCCTGTGGGCTCGGCGGCATGCCGTCGACGAGGAGGACCATCCGATCGCCCACATAGCGGTCGGCGGAGCCCTCGTGATGCTCGCCGGGCTCGGCCTGCTGCACCAAGCCCGGCACGCTCCACGCCTCGCTGCGCCGAAACGCGACCTCAGCGATGCAGCCGGCTTCATCGGTGCGCTCGTCGGCCAACCGCTGCGATCGGCGTTGGGACCCTGGGGCGCGGCGCTCGTGCTGTTGGCGGTCGGCCTCATTGGGCTGCTGGTGCTCACTCGCACGACGGTTCGGACCGCGGCTGGACGCACCGCCACCGGCGTAGCGGCAGTTGTCCGGTCGATCCGTGGTGCGGTTGGACGGCTCGCCCGGCGCCTGACCGACCTGCAGGCCGACGCCGACGATGCCGGCGCTGAACCCCAACCGGTCCGCCGTGGCGGCATGCCGACGTACGTCGGCCCTGACGCCAGGGTCAGCCCGTATGACCAGGACGCCGATAACCCCTCAGCCCGGCAACGCAAGGTCAAAGAGCTCATCGTCGTGCCGCCCGCGAGCGACGGTCAATCTGAGCAGCTGGCCATCGATCTGGGGCCGGGCGCCAAGCAGTCGACTTGGAAGTTGCCTCCGGCCAAGCTGCTCGGTCGGACCGGCGGTCACAGCGTCGATCGACAACTGGTCGAGGAGACCGGGCTTCGTTTGGAGCATGCGCTGGCCGAGCACGGCGTGGAGACGCGCCTCGTGGGCATGGTCGTCGGTCCGACGGTCACCCGCTACGAGCTCGAGCTCGGCCCGGGGGTGAAGGTCTCCCGGGTCACCAGCCTGCACAAGGACATCGCCTACGCGATGGCCACGCCGGATGTCCGCATCCTCGCCCCGATCCCAGGCAAGCAGGCGATCGGGGTGGAGATCCCGAACGTCCGGAAGCAGTTGGTGACGATCGGCGACATCTTGATCAGTGAGGAGGCCCGCAAGGCCAACCATCCGCTGGAGGTGGCAATCGGTCGCAACATCGATGGCCGATCGGTCATGGCGAACCTGGCGAGCATGCCGCACATCCTCATTGCCGGTGCCACAGGCGCCGGCAAGTCGTCATGCCTGAACTCGCTGCTGACGTCGATCCTGATGCGGTCCACGCCCGACCAGGTGCGCATGATCCTGGTCGACCCGAAGCGGGTCGAGATGGGCCAGTACAACAAGCTTCCCCACCTCCTGACCGAGGTGGTCACCAACCCCAAGAAAGCGGCGAACGCGCTGGCCTGGGCGGTCCGGGAGATGGAACGCCGGTACGACCTTCTGGCCGAGGTCGGCTTCCGTGACGTGACCGGCTACAACGCGGCCTTCGATCGTGGTGACCTCGTCGATCCTCGCGCCGATCTGCTCGGACCCGAGGCGGAGAGCGTCACCACCTATCCCCGGCTTCCGTTCATCATCGTGGTGATCGACGAGCTCGCCGATCTGATGATGGTCGCGGCCCGCGATGTCGAGGAGTCGATCTGCCGACTGGCCCAGATGGCGAGGGCGGTAGGCATCCACCTCGTCATCGCCACCCAGCGTCCGTCGGTCAACATCATCACCGGGCTCATCAAGGCGAACGTGCCTGCGCGCCTGGCCTTCGCCGTGTCGAGCGTGACCGACAGCCGTGTGATCCTCGACCAGCCAGGTGCCGAACGACTGCTCGGGCGCGGCGACATGCTCCTGCTCGGTCCGTCCTCCAGTGTCGCCCAGCGCATCCAGGGCTCATGGGTGACCGAGGAGGAGGTGCGCGCGGTGGTCGGGCACTGGCGCCGTCAGGCTCCGGAGATCGCCTATGACGACGACAAGGTGCAGGGCACCGAGGACGCCGCGGTCGCTGGCTTCCCTTACGGCCAAGGGGCGGGCGGTGGTAGCGGCGACGAAGACGACGAGAGTTTGCTCCGCCAGGCGATGGAGCTCGTGGTCCGTAGCCAGCTCGGCTCGACCTCGATGCTGCAGCGCAAGTTGCGGGTGGGCTTCGCCAGAGCCGGCCGTCTGATGGACCTGCTGGAGCAGCGCGGTGTGGTAGGTCCGTCCGAGGGATCCAAGGCGCGAGCGGTCCTCATGACCGTAGAGGAACTGGACGGCGAGCCGGGCTCGAGTGGCGGCATGGTCGACGCACCGGCGCTCGGCGACTGACGATCGGCCGCTCGGCCGATCGACGTGCGGCGACAACGTCCGGCGCTGTGACCGACACGTGGCCCCGCCCCGGGTCGGTCCTGTCGTTCTCGACGAGAACGGGCCGTTGGCAGTGAAGAGGCGCCTGCCCGGTACCCTCGGTCGGTCATGACGCGTTCGTTCTGGGTGGAGACGCTCGGCTGCCCGAAGAACCAGGTCGACTCGGACAAGCTGACCGGGACGCTGCTGGCCGACGGGCTTCTGCCCGCTCGAGACGTCACCGAGGCCGATGTCGTGGTGGTCAACACGTGCGCGTTCATCGAAGACGCTCGCCAGGAATCCGTCGACACGGTCCTGGCGCTGGCGGACAGCAAGGCGGACGGAGCACGGCTGATAGTCACCGGCTGCCTGGCCGAGCGCTACGGCCCAGCACTTGCCGATGAGCTTCCAGAGGTGGACCTCGTCGCCGGTTTCGGTGTGCCGCTGCTCGACAAGCCAGAACGCCGGCACGAGCCCGTTCCCGTCTCGATCGGCAGCAAGCGAGTGCCCACCCTCGACCTCCTCAACCTGCCGCGGCCCGCTTCGCCTGCGCCTTGGGCCTACGTCAAGGTCGCCGAGGGCTGTGACCGCGCGTGTGGCTTCTGTGCCATCCCGTCGTTTCGCGGCAGGCAACGCTCTCGAGACATGGCGTCGGTCCTCACCGAGATCGACCAGCTCGGCGCGCGGGAGATCGTGCTTGTCGCTCAGGACCTCGCCAGTTACGGACGTGACCAGGGAGTAGGGGAGCGGGCCATCGTTCGGCTCGTCGGCGCGGCCGCCGAACGGGTCCCGCGCGTCCGGCTGCTCTACCTCTACCCCTCCGACCTCACCGATCTCTTGATCGATGCGGTGTGCGACACCGGCGTGCCGTACTTCGATCTCTCACTGCAACACGTTGCTCCCGCGCTCCTTCGCCGGATGCGTCGGTGGGGCGACGGCGCCCGCTTCCTGCGCCGCATCGTCGACATCAGAGGTCGCGAACCCGAGTCTGCCTTCCGGTCCAACTTCATAGTCGGGTACCCCGGCGAGACCGAGGAGGACCACGATGCGCTTCTTCGCTTCATCGACGAGGCACAGCTCGACTGGTGCGGCTTCTTCGCCTATTCGGCTGAGGACGGCACCCATGCCGCCGGCCTGGACGGCACTGTCGACCGGGCCCTGATGCACGAGCGTCTCGCAGAGCTGACCGAGTTGCAGGACCGCATCACCGCCGAGCGGCGCGATGCCCTCATCGGCCGCCAGATCGAGGTGCTGATCGATGCGCCCGGTATCGGTCGATCCCACCGCGAGGCACCCGAGATCGACGGCATCGTCACCGTGTCGCCGACGGTGCCGGTCGGATCGTTCGCCACCGTGACAGTGACCGGAGCGACCGGGCCGGATCTCGAAGCGGCCTGACCGCTCAGCGTTGTTACGGGCCGGCACGAAAATGTCACCAAACCGGGATGTTTCCGGTCAGACGGCCGTGTCCAGCCGTCCTGGTACCTTCCTTGCCGGCTCGGCGTGCGCCCGGTGACCGAGCCGCCGCTGACCCAGATCGCCTGACATGACCGCCGTTCCCCCGCTGCCCTCCGAGCTACCCGATGAGCTGCCGCTCGCGCCGCTGGTCGACGATCGCTTCGGGCCGTCGGCCATGTTGACCCCCGCCAACGCGGTGACCATCATCCGCCTGGTCCTCTCACCGGCCCTCCTGGTGATGATCTTGGCCGAGCCGTCGTCGTGGGGAGCTGCGTGCTTCTGGGTGGCCTTGGCCGTCACCGACGGGGTCGATGGCCATCTGGCCCGCCGGTTCGGCACCACGCGCTCGGGGGCGTTCCTCGATCCGCTGGCCGACAAGGTCCTCGTCTTGGGCGCGCTGTTCGCCCTCGTCGCCGCGCACCGCTTCTGGATCCTGCCGGTCGCTCTCATCGCGACCCGGGAAGTGGCGATCAGCCTGTTCCGAGCTCGACTCGGCCGCCAAGGCCTGGCCGTTCCGGCCCGGAACCTCGCCAAGGCGAAGACCATCGTCCAGGAGCTCGCCGTGGGGTTCGCGCTCATGCCGCTCACTGTCGAACACCCGCTCCTGGCCAACTCGGTGCTCTGGTTGGCAACGGCGCTGACCGTCGTCACCGGCGCCCAATACCTGCTTGACGGTCGGAGCGCAGCTACCACGATGGCCCGCGCACCCGGCTGACGCTCGTTCTCCGGGCTGGTCACCGCCTGGAGGCCCTCTAGGGTGCCCGGCATGCGCTGCGAAGTCGTCGCCATCGGGACCGAACTGCTGCTCGGACAGATCGTCGATACCAACTCGGCCTGGATCGGCGAGCACCTCGCACTGGCCGGCATCGACTCCCACTTCCAGACCAAGGTCGGCGACAACTTCGATCGGATGGTGGAAGCCCTGCAGGTGGCGCTCGGCCGCAACGAGGCGGTGATCTGCTGCGGCGGTCTCGGGCCGACCCAGGACGACATCACCCGAGATGCCATCGCAAAGGTCATGGGCGCACCGCTCGTGCGCGATGAGGTGGTGGGCGACATGATCCGCCACATGTTCCAGTCCCGCGGGCGGGACATGCCCGAGAACAACCTGCTGCAAGCCGACGTACCCAAGGGTGCCACGATCATCGAGCAGCGCCGAGGGACCGCCCCGGGCCTCATCTGTCCGGTGGGCGACAAGGTGATCTACGCAGTACCGGGCGTTCCGTACGAGATGACCGAGATGCTCGAACGAGCGATCCTGCCCGACCTGCGGCGTCGGTCCGGCGCCACCAGCACCATCTTGAGCAGGACCCTCCGGACCTGGGGGGAGAGCGAATCGGCGCTGGCGGAGAGGCTGGCCGGCCGGGTCACCGAGCTGGACGAGCGGGGCAACCCGACCATCGCGTTCCTGGCCAGCGGCATCGAAGGGCTCAAGGTGCGGATCACCGCGAAGGGGCCCGACGAGGCAACGTGTCGCGAACTGCTCGGTCACGAGGAGCTCGTCTTGCGTGAACTCCTCGGTGATCTGGTGTTCGGAGTGGACGAGGAGACGATGGAGGTCGCAGTCGGGGCCCTGCTCGACGCTCGAGGTCTCTGCCTGGGCCTTGCGGAGTCGGTCACCGGCGGACTCATCGGAGCCCGGCTCACCGCGGCTCCCGGTGCATCGTCGTGGTTCCGGGGCTCGATCGTGTCCTACTCCAGCGATGTGAAGTTCGACGTGCTCGATGTGCCGCGCGGACCTGTGGTCAACGGCGAGACGGCGCAAGCGATGGCGATCGGGGCTCGCAGGGTGCTCGGTGCCGACATCGGACTGGCCGTCACGGGCGTGGCCGGCCCGGCCGAGCAGGACGGCGAGAAGCCGGGCACGATCTTCGTGGGCCTGGCCCTCGGCGATGGCGCCGAGTCAGTGCGGCTGCAACTGCCCGGTGACCGGGAGCGGGTTCGACAGTTCGCCACGATCTCCGCGCTCGATCTCCTACGTCACCGCCTGACCGCGCCGCCCTGAACCGATTTGGGTCAATCGACAGGGATATGTGCGGTCGATTGACCCAAATTCGTCGCCGTCGAGGCGAAACGCCGGTCAGGACCAGCGGGGAAGGCTGTCGAGGAACCCGAGCAGCGCCTCGTTGAACGCCGCCGGCTGTTCCTGCTGGGTCCAGTGGCCACAGTCCTCGATGACCACCCGCCGGAGGTTCGACACTCGGGCCTCCATGCCCTCCGACATCGCAGGGGTGAGGACCGGGTCGTCGGCCGCTGAGACCATCAGCGCCGGCACGTCGATGGTCACCGGCAGGTCAGCGGCATGTTCCCAGTTGCGGTCGAGGTTGCGGTAGTACTCGAGCGGAGGGGTGAGCGCGCCGACCGGCTCGAACTGCTCCA
>JBBSGQ010000145.1:0-8487 GCA_038253965.1 Acidimicrobiales bacterium
ATCGGGGGCGACAACTGCTCGAACGCCAGATGCTGGTTGGCCCACATCGTGTCGCCCCCGACCTCGGGACAGCGCACCATCCGCAGGATCGACATCACCGATGGCGACGGAAGGAACGTCACGTCGGTGTGCCACTCGTCGGCGATCCCACCCCAGCTGGCCTTGAGCTCGACGATCTCTGGGTGATCGGTAGACGGGGACGGCAGGTGAGGGTGGACCTCCAGTTCGCCGAAGCGACGACCGAGTGCCACGTGGCCGCCGTGGTCGAGTCGTTGACCGGGGAAGAACAAGACGTGATGGTCCAACAGAGCGGTGCGGATGGCGTCGACCTGCTCGTCGCCGATCTTCTGTAGGTCGATGTCGACCACCTCGGCCCCGATGGCCGCGGTGATCGGGCGGACACGCATCGACCGATCGTGGGAGGTGAGTGTGGTCATGAGCTCATTTCCTTCAGGGAGTGGACGACTGTTGCGGCTGATGTGGTCACCGGGGTGCCGGAGAGACGGCATCGATCAGACCATTGACGTTCAAGGCGGCGTCCAGATCATGCGAAGCGGCGCTGATCTCGACCCGCCGGTCATCGGAGATGAGCAGCGATGTCGCACGTTGGAACTTGGCCAGGACCAGTTCCCAGAGATCGCCGGCTGTGGCTGGTTGAGGGTTCGATGATGACCTCTTCTCCCCGTCGATGTCCACGGCCCGACGCGTAGCGCCTTGTGCCGATCTCTCGGACACTGCGTCGCAGCTCCCGCACCGCCGCCATCAGATCCGGGACCCATCGCGCCTCGGGCGGCTGGTCACGGCGGCCGGGTGCCGGTTGGAGGTCGTGAGCCAGCGCCTCGGTCAACGGCAGGCCAGCTTTCAAGATGAGCTTCCACCAGAGCGACGAGATCAGACTTCCGGAGGCTCCGCCTCCCCTGAAAAAACGCTCAGAGCGAGCAGAATTGCGGTCCCGCTACGCCGCGTGCGTACTCATGTCGATCCGATCGGCCCACCGGCCGACGGCAGGGGGAGGCAGAAATGAAGGTCCAGAGATCGGCGCGCGTGGCTGCGGCTGCGTTGGCCATCATCGCAAGTGCCACAATGCTCGCATCGGCGGCCAGTGCAGGTGGCAACCCGCACTTCATCAAGAACGCTACGGGCGCGTCTCTAAGCGGTGCGAATCTCACCGTGTCGTTCAAAGAGGCCGGGCTGGCAAGCGGAGCCGTCGAAACCGTCACGGTGTCGGCCACTGCGACGACAACGTACGAGTGTGTCAACAATGGTGGGAAAAACCCGTCGGCTTCGAACAAGACGACCACGGTGACCGATGTCAGCGCGAGCGGCACGTTCACGGCCGACAAGAACGGCAACATCGTCGGCTCTCTCACGCTCACACCGCCGACCGCTCAGCAGCTCGGGTTCGCCTGCCCGCCCGGTCAGACCGTGACGTTCGTTTCTGTGAGCTACACAAACGTCACGCTCACCGACTCGACGAGCGGAGCAACGGCGACATTCCCGGGGACGTTCTCGTATACGAACCCGGTCGCCCCATAGCCCTGATCACGTTTCGGGGTCGCCGACGTATGCATTCGTCGGCGACCCCGCGGTACGCGCGTTAGGAGCGTCCTTCTTGCGATGGCCGGTGGGGCCGGTGACCGCTGAGCGGTAGCCCTCGCGGGGATCTACCGACACCACATCGATCCCATGACCAGCACGTCCGGTCACACAGGAATGCGGATACCTCCGGCCCGTTCGATCTGTCCAGTGCGACGATTGCCCGCGCGGCGTAGTGGGCTCGGCCGAGCCTTGCCTGATGGCAACTATCCTTTGCGGACGCGTGTCAGGGCTGGAGGGTTTCGAGCGTCGCCTTCATCTGTTCCTGGACGATGTTGACGGCTTGCAGAGGACGGAGCATGACGCGGAACTCGATGATGCGCCCGGCCGGGTTGCAGCAGATGATGCCGACGCCGTTGACGTACTTGCCCCGCCACTGTGGTCTCGAACTCGAGCACGGCCGTGTCTCCAGCGGCCACCTGGCGGTCGAGATCCCGCCCGCTCGCGCTACGCGAAAGACGTCTTGTAGAGGGTGTCGTACGCGAGTCCCCATGGAGGTCGGAGGAAGCCGAGGGCGCGCACATCCTCGAACCACGACGCAAACGGCGAGCGTCGCGAGAAGGTCCCCCCTCCGATGACGCGCCCGAGGCGGCTGAGCGACGACTCCGCCAGCTCGGCGACGGCTTCCTTGGCTCGGATCGTGGCGTGGACGGATCGAGCGTGGTCACCTGACTCGACGGTCCCGAGCGCGCCCTCATAGGCCTGCACCGCGAGCCAATGGTCGAGCTCCGCTCGTGACCACTCCACCTGCTCGTAGGGTCGAAGCGCGTCGGCTTTCGGTTCGAGCTGCCGTTTGGCCGTCGCGATCGCCTCATCCAGCACGCCGAGGATCACCGCTGTGAACAGCATCGAGATGAGCGGCGCCGCCCTGAGCGTGAGCTCCTCGACGGGACCGTCCCATGCCAGACGCGTCGCCGGGCACCCATCGAGTCGCATGGCATGGCTCTGGGTGGCGGCCATGCCCACGCCGTCCCATTCAGCAGTCAGCAGGAGACCACTCGTCCCGTCCCAGGGGCGGTCGCGGACGTCCAGGACGAACAGCGCCGGGGCTTCTTCGCCCTCGGGTAGGCCCGAGGTGATCATGAACGAGGTCACCCCGGAGCCGCTCCCGAAGTGCTTGTCGCCAGAGAGCCGGTAAGTAGCACCTGGCAGGGTTGCATCAACTGAAGCGTCCGGCAGGGCGTGGGTCTTGGTTCGTAGGATGTCGCCGCCGCTGCCCGGCTCGGAGGTGATGGTCCCCCACTGCTGCCCTTCTGTGGCGGTGGCGAAGACGGCCTCGCGTTGTTCGCTCCACGGCGATCGGGTCGGTTCGGGAGCTGCGAGCCAGAAACCAAGGACCGCGGGATGCATCGACGCCACCAACGCCACAGACGAGTCGGCCCCGCCAAGCCCTCTCAACATCTCACACACAGGGCGCGTCGTCTCCGAGACGCTGCGCCAGAGCCCTCCATCGTCCTCTGGAACGGCGACCTGGAGAAACCCTGCTTCCCTGAGACGTTCGAAGTCGGCCGGGTAGAGGCTGCGTCGCGCCTGACGCTCGGAACGGTTCGAGCGCCACTCACCGGCGACAGCGGCGACGTCGCTGGCAACTTGCGACCACGAGCGGCTCATGGGCATGAACCTAGGCCGGACTCCGACACCGGCGCTAGGTCGTCATGGTCGGGCCGGACTCCATTGCGCCGGCTACCGACGGAGCTCGCCGATGCCCGCGCTCGACATCCTCGACGGTGCCACGACCGTCTCGTGGAGTTCCCGATCCCGGCGGCACCATCTCTGATTCCAAATTGTGCTGCGACGCGCTCTGGCCGAAGCCTCGAGCCGCTGCGTCGGTCCTCGACTCACGGGCGGATCACGCGGCCGTCGCCGCCGTGCGAGGATGACTGCCTCGACGTTCGAGCACACCACTGCGGCAATCTCGACGATCGATGGCGAACGGCACAGAGGGAGAGGCACGCGCCCCATCAGAATGAAGAGCGGCCGCGGGAGCTCTACGCGATCTTCGCGCCAGCGCCACAACTGACCCGCACCTGCTTCGCCACCCAGGCATCGCGGCGGGGCATGCCGCAGATGCAACTGGCCCACGTTCTCGGGGCAGAGCGGTCTGCAGATGATCGAGCGCACCTACAGCCACCTCAGCGCTGGCGACTCGTACCAAGCGGTCATTCGCATGGTCGCGGCGGACCAACATGGTCGGAGATGAGGACGGCGAAGGTCGTCCGAACCGCAACGTGGTCCAAGATGGCTGCATGCGGATCCGGATCGAGGGCACGGACCTCCCGGGGCGAAGCTGCGGGGCCGCTGACAACTTCCCCGGCTACCAGAACATCCATGTCGCCGTCCAGCGTCGCAACCGGCCCGGCGAACTGCTCGACCTCCAGCCGGGCGACGCGGACGCGGCGGTCTGGACCCTCGACTGCACGACGGCTACGGCCTCGACCGGCACCGACATCAAGGGGCCGTACATCCAGGGCCGACCGGGAGAGCGCTTCATCTATCTGACGTGGGGTACCGTCGACGGCGACGGGACCTTCACGATGTTCCGGCGCGCAAAACTGATGCTCGCCGACGTCGAACCTGACATCCTGAAGGCGGCCGAGCGGTCCGGCCAGCTCAAAGCTCGGATCGGCCTGACTGACGCCAAGGGCCACCCACTCTGCGCTCGAGTCCGGCCGCCCGCCGTGCAGTGGTCCGCCACCTGACCCTCGGCACCGGTGTCGACTCTCGCGCTGGCTGCATCCAGTGCCCACCAACTGCCGAAGCCATGACCGACGATCATCGCCGGGTAGGCCTTCGGAATCTAAGGTGCCGCGGTCAAACACATGAGCCAGCCGGCCGAGCACCTGGCGTAGGCGTGCGGAAGTGTGGTCGAGATCCATTGACACGGCTCTCGCTTGCCGGCGCCACACCGGCGGCCACTCGGGTGCCGCCCGACTCTTCGGGTGGATCAGGTGGTGAGCGCCGGAGCCAGGGCCCGCCATTGCTCGGCGGGGAAGGCTTGCGGGGCGTCCGTCAGCACCTGGATGCAGACGTGGTCGGCGCCGGCGTCGCGGTGGTCCTGGATCCGGCCCGCGATCGTCGCCTCGTCACCCCAAACCACCAGGGCATCGACGAGGCGGTCACTGCCGCCATCGGCGAGGTCGTCGTCCGTGAACCCCTGGCGCTTCCAGTTGTTCGAGTAGTTCGGCAGCCCGAGGTACGTCTTGAGGTGGAGGCGGGCCGTCGCGCGGGCTCGGTCCCGATCCGTCTCCAGCACGACGCCCTGCTCACTGGCGACGAGGCCGTCGGGACCGATCCCCGCCCGCGCCCTCGCCGTGAGCTCGGGGGTGACGAGGTACGGATGGGTCCCGGTCGCACGCGTCCGGGCGAGCTCCAGCATCCTCGGACCGAGCGCCGCCAGCACGCGGTCCTTCTTGGCCAGCGGCACCTCGCCGGCGTCCAGGCCGTCGAGAAAGGCCGCCATCGTGGCCACCGGCTTCTGGTATGCGCCAGGCGAGTTGACGTGATCGATCAACGGGCGGTGGCTGATCCCGATTCCGCACAGGAAGCGCGGCCCGTGCTCCGCCGTCAGCGCGGCGTGCTGCGCCGCCGTCTCTTCCGGGGTGTGCATCCAGACGTTGAGGATGCCGGTGGCGACGGTGGCTGCCGACGTCGCCCCGAGGAGGTTGGCGAGGGGACCGAACAGGTCGCCCCCGACGTCGGGGATCCACAGCGCCGTGTAGCCGAGCCCCTCCAGCTCGGTGGCCCGCGCCGCCGCCTCGCCCCCGTCGCCGTAGCGCAACGTGCTGCTCCAGATGCCGGTCCCGCCGAGGCGTGTCGTCATGGCGTCAGCCTGTCAGCTCGTACCGCCGTGTTCGCGACAGTGCCGCTTAGCTGGCGTTAGACCGAACAAGGGCCAACGCCCGTGAGCGATGAGTTGGAGCGAGGGGATACGTCTGTATCGATGATGATCGACATATCAGATGCAACCGACAGGATGGTCAACCTCCTCGCTTCGCTTTCGGAGGACCAGTTCGACCTCCCTACGCCGTGTCCGGAAGCTCGGGTCGGTGACCTCGTCGACCACATTGGGACCTTCGCCACGGGATTCATCGCGGTCGCCCACAAGGAAGGCCGCGGCGGGCCAAGCCGACCAAGTGCCGACAACCTCGAAGCGGGGTGGCGGGACCGAATCGCCCTTGATCTGCGGGCCTGTGCCAACGCGTGGCGACAGTCCGAGGCGTGGGAAGGCATGACCGTCGCCGGCGGCATCGAACTGCCGGCCGAGGTCGCCGGGCTCGTTGTGCTCGACGAGCTCGTCGTCCACGGTTGGGACATCGCCGTGTCGACCGGCCAGCGGTACGAACCATCCGTGCTCGACGTCGAGGCCGCATCATCATTCGTCGAGTCGTTCGACGCGCCTCGCGACGGCAACCTGTTCGGACCCGTGGTGCCGGTCCCGGAGAGCGCAGCGCCGCTCGACCGGCTGCTCGGGCTGACCGGACGAGACCCGAGCTGGCAGCCGCCGACTGTCTGACCGCGCCACCACGAGCCGCGCATCGAGGAGATACACGTGACCACGTCGTTCCCCGGAGAGGCCGCCAAGTACCGAGCGGCCCGCGACAAGGAGCCGCCCGATCCCGACCAGGAGCCGCGGCACGGCGAGACGACCGACCCCTTGTGGGATCTTTTCGACTTCGCGCCCGAAGGACGCGGGACCAACTGGTATCCCGACCTCGTCTACGGCTGTGCAGTTTCAGCTACAGCCATGCTGTACCTGATCCTCATATACGCGGTGCCCGAGGACACGAGAACAATGTCGCCGCCCCGACACGTTCTCGTTGCTGAGGATCCCATGCCACATGGGTTCCGTGTTGCGGCTCTACCCCAACCGCGCCAGCACGTTCCGGGTGATCTGTTCGATCTGGGGGTCTCGGCCTACCAGCCCGTGAGCCCAGTCGGTCGACCCGGAGGTCAACACCGTGGCGCCCGCCTCGTTCGTGTACGCGCCCAGCACCGCGTGGCCGTGGCGGATGCGTTCCATCGCCTCGGGCTCACGCGTCCCGAACACGCGTGACGCGATGTACTCCAACTCGCTCGGCTCGCCCGGCTTGGGCGGGCGAGGCGCGGACTCGCGCGTGAAGTGCTGCGTCGGGCACGTGCCGAGGATCTCGAAGGTCGACGGCGTGCCGTCCTCGCCGGTCGGGTACGGCAGCCCGTTGCGGTAGGTCAACACGCACCCGTCGCACTCGTAGCCGACGACGGTCGCGCCGGCGCCGAGCACGTCGCCGTAGCCGAGCCCGGTGTCGTCGAAGATCCAGTGACCGGCGCGGTGCACGGTGTAGCCGCCGAGGCCGGCGGTCACATTGCGACCGATGCGGTGATAGCCGCCGCGGGTGAACGTGACACCGGTCATGTGGTTCTCGGGACGACCGACGACTACGTCGGACCAGAACGTAGTCACCTCCGGCTCGCGGTCGGATTCCATCAGTGGGTCGTTCCTGAAGAAGCCCTTGTACCCGACCATCACGTCGTGATCGTCACCCTCGATGCGCACCTGCCACAACGACGTGTTGCCCGAGAAGAACGCCGCATTGCCGCCGCGGGCGATGAATGCCTCAACCGTGTCGCGCATGCCACGAGACCAGTACTCGTCGTGGCCGACCGACAGATACAGAGTTGCGCCGTCCAGCACCTCGGGGTGAGCTTCGAGATCGGCGTTCGTGCATACACCGATCTCGAAGCCTTCGCGCTCGGCCCACTCGAGAAATGGCAGCTCCCAGTCGGGCCAACCCGCCGACCCGGCATAGCCCGACAGGTGGTTGAGCTGGATGTAGCCGACGTGCGCGGCGTTCTGAGGATCGGGCGCGCCCGTTCCCGTCACGCGACGGCCCTTGCCCGGCGGTTTGTACAGGTAGCCCGCCGCCATCGGCCGCTGCATGGCGACGTGGGTGCCGCCCGTATACAGGTTCGGTCCGCCAAAGTCGTTGTAGGCGTGCCACGTGTTGGTCGCCAGCGCCACCACGATGCGAGCGCCAGAAGGCGGACGCACGACGAAGAACGCGTAGTCGCGGCGCACCTTCCCGCCAACGTCGATCTCCATGACGACCTCGTAGTAGCCCGACCGCCACGTCGGGACGACGTCCAGCGTGAGAGCGACGGGCCAGCCGCAACCCTTGGAGGAAGCGTCCTTCGGCGTCTCGTGCTCGTCGGCCGCGCCCGCGTCAGAACTGAACACGACCTCCCGTCGCGCGCCGACCCGAGCCACCTCCACGCGCACCGGCCGTCGAACGGACGACGACATGTGCAGACCTACCCGCTCGCCCGCGCACACTGATTGCGGCCAGCAGTACCCCGTAACCACCTCGCGCCCCATTGGCCCGACCCTAACTGCGCGAGATCTCTCGCTCGTCCGAACAAGGTCATACCGACACGAGTGGAGGTTGTCGGCTCGGCTCGAATTCGGGGATGAGGTGTGATCAGAAGCTGTGGGCTCATCAGGCTCGATGCGCACGAGCCCCGTGTTCATCGATCGCTGCGTCGGCTGGAAGACTTCGGCCGGTGGAGCGGTGGACGGGAATCGACGACGAGCGCGAGCAGTTCGAGCCGTGGCTTGTCGTGTATCGCGAGGGTCCCCCGCCGGCGCCGTCCGCCCGCCGATCCGCCCTCGACCAGCGCAGCGGGTATCTCCTGGACCCGACCGCGTACATCGCCGAGTCAGCGCACGTCGTAGCGGACCGGCTCAGCGTCGGTGAGCGGTCGACCATCGCCAGTGGGTGCGTCCTCCGCGGGGAGGTGTCCATCGGCGCGCACACCAGCCTCAACGCGGGCGCCTCGACGATCGGCAGGGTCACGATCGGCTCGGGCGTCCGCATCGCTACCGGCGTCGTGCTCGTTGGGGAGAGCCACCGCTTC
>JBBSGQ010000146.1:0-8470 GCA_038253965.1 Acidimicrobiales bacterium
CGAACGCCGCCCGGTCGGCGAGGGTGCTGGCACGGGGGAGCGCATCGAGAAGCGTCATGCCCGGGAGCCGCCAGATCGGGTCTCGCACCGCCAGATGACCGGTTGCTCAGGCGAGTACGAGCAGAACGTACCGGTGCGGACGGAGTTGGAGAGATGGCGGCCGAGGGGCGGATGCACCGACTCGATGCGACGTATGGCGTCACGAAGACGAGCGGTGACCGCCTTGCGCAGGCGTTCAACGGGGTCCGGCCCCGTCGAACGGGCGCGGCCCCCAAGTCCGAAGGATGCTGTCAGCTCGTCGACTATGAAGTCTCGCTCGACCCTTGACCGCTCGGCCCGGCCCGAGTCGTTGGCTGCATCGGCCTCGCTGATGTCGGCCTCCCACTCCGCCAGACGGCTGCGGTATTCGGCCACCGCCCGACCATCGAGTGCGTCGTCACGGCTCGACGTACGGGCCGTCGCTGCTACGGCAGGCGGAAGCGTCTCGAGCTCGGTGACGTGGACCTCCCGGTCCGGCATGGTGAGGAGCACAGCCAGGTCGGCGATGCCCTTGCCATGGCGCACGATCGTCGTTCGCCCGCCATACGCGATGTGCCAGACGTCGCCGTCGCGGCACAGCTCGGCGTCCGGTCGTCCCGGTGTCGGGGATGCCTTCAGGCTCGTTGCGTCTTCGTTCAGCGTCGGGGCGCTGGTGACGGCGGTCCCGCCTCCCTCGTGCAGGCCGAGCCCGGTGATCGTCGCCTCGGCCATGGCGAGGAAGCGCGCTGCTTCCTCGGCATCATCCGGGTTGCCCCGTGCGTTGAGCGCGTCGCCGAGAACCCGTTGCGAACGGGCCCGAACGAGTGCTCCGACCGGGCGGTTCGCCTCGAGCGCCTGGCGAGCAAGCGACACTGCGTCATCGTGGTTGCCGAGCGCCGATTCGGCGGCGGCCAACGGGCGAGCGAGGGATCCGTGGAGCCCCGCACCGATCCCCTCGAAAGCAAACCGATGGGCATACGGACGCGTTGCGTGGACCAGCGACTCGAGGATGGGATGGCCCAGGATCACGGCCGCCTCGAGGCTGGATGCCATGGCCGGAAGCCACTCTGCGTCACGTGGGATCCGATCGACACCGGCCTGCAGCCGGTCCAACGAGGCCTGTGCCCTTGCGTCCATGCCCCGCGCGAGGTTGTACCGCGCGTCGGCTCCCGCAGCCTGCGGTTCGTCGAACAACTCGGCCAACTCCTGCTTCATGACGTTGAACAGCACGCCGAGCTCTGTGCCGCGGCCCGCTTCATACATGACCTCGGCCAGCAGGACGGTTGCAAGCATCGGTGCGTTCGTGCTGCCCGCGCGCTTGCCGATGAGCCGCACCTCGTCTGCGGCGGCCTCGGCGGCGGCGATGTCTCCGTCGGCCAGCAGCCGCATGCCTTGCCACAGCGTGACGTACCACGAGTACAGCGGGTTGCCGACAGCATCGGCCCGGCGGGCGAACGCCGCAGCCTCGCGCTCCGCGCCGAGCGTGTCGCCCGCTTCGAGCACCGCAACGAAACGCAGGCGCCGACCCAGCAGCTCGAGTCCGCCGTCGCCGGCTGCACTCGCCAGCTCGATGACCTCCATGGATTCAGCGAGTCGCCGGTCGATGTCGTCAGGCCCCGCGATCGCATCGCAGTGGGCCGCCAGCGCTCCGGCCAGCACGAGAGGATCGCCGACGGACCGGGCGAGGGCGACCGCCTGCTCGGCCAGGGCGAGGCGTCGCTCGGTCGAGGCGGTGAAGGAGAGCGCGACCGAGAGGCGAGCCAGGACGCGCGCCCGCATGCCGTGAGAGGACGCGGGACCGGACCTGGCGAGGGACGCGGCTGCCTCTTCGAGCAGGTCGATCTGACGCTGATCGAACAGGCGGACCTCGAAGCCACCGAGGTCGGCTGCGAACCCGAGAGCGGCCCGCGCAAGGAGGTCACCTGAACCGACGCTGCGGGCCAACCGCGCGACATCCGCGAACGCGTTTCCGGCCTCCCCCTCGTCCCCGGCAAGGAGCCGACCCCGGCCGAGCACGAGGAGGTACTCGACGCGAGTCGACGGGTCCTGCGCTCCGGAGGCACGGACCGGCAGAGCCGCCAACGCCCGCTCGGCATGCCCCACCGCCTCCTCCCAGGCGAGAGCACCCAGGGCACGTTCGGCCGCCTTGATCGACCAGCTCGCCGCGGACGGGTCAGGGCCGGTCGACCCAGCGAGGAGATGGGAGGCCACGACCGCCGGCTCCGCACCCGCCTCGGCCAGCACCCGGCCGGCCACATGCAAGGTCGCCGCCGCAGCAGTCGGAAGTGCATCGAGCACTGCTGCACGAAACAGGTCATGGACGAAGCTCCAATCACCTGCGGTCTGGAGCCGCTCGACGACCCGGACGGCGGCGGCCTGATCGAGCGCGCCGAGCACCTCAGCTGAGTCGAGATCAACAACGGCAGCAACTGTCGCGGCACGGAACGGGCTGCCCAGCGTGGCCGCTGCAGCGAGCACTGCTCTCGCGTCGTCGCTCAGCGCGCCGAGTCGACGTCCCAGCAGATCGCGGGTGCCGGCAGGCAGCGCGTCGTGCGATCCACTGGCCAAGAGGCGTGCGACCTGCAGGACCAGGAACGGGTTGCCGCCGGTCCTTCGGCAAACGTCGGCCACCGTTGGCGAGTCCGGCTGAGCGCCGAGGACCTCGGTCAACAGCTGCGCCACCTCCTCCGACACCAGACCGGTGAGCGTCAGCCGGTCGGCAGATTCCGCGAGCGTTGACAACGGCGACCCGGTCGGGACCTCCGCGTCTCGGTACGTGCCGACGATCAGGAGGGGAACAGCGGGGAGCCGTCCATGCAACGCCCGCAACAACCGCAAGGTGCCATCGTCAGACCAGTGGAGGTCATCGATCACGATGACGAGCGGACGGTCCCGGGCACAAGACGCGAGCGTGATCATCACCCGCTCGTAGGCTCCTGCCCGCGCTGCGGACGCTGCGGCCCCGTCACCTGGGTCGTCGCCGGTGGCAAGGTGGATGGCCGCGTCGGACGGCTCGGCGCCCAGGGCGGCCAGCACCGTCAACCACGGGCCGTGCGCGACCTGATCGTCAGGCGAGCAGGCCGACCACACCACGCCCGCGCCGGCGTCGTCCGCCAGTCCGATCAGGTCACGAGCGGCTGTCGTCTTGCCGATACCCGGTTCGCCGGCCAACAGCAGGAGTCCGCCCCGGCCGGCGACCGTCGAGCTCACCGCTGCGGCCAAGGCGGCTCGCACGGATGCGCGCCCCGTCGGTCGCGCTCGCTCGCCCATCACCTCGCCCGACGGTAGTCCCGACCTGGCATAGCCAGCCTCGATCTGGCGTCAACCGGTCAGACCCGAGCCCAAGGAGACAACCATGACGCTGACAACCGACACCCAGCCCACCACCGACGACGATCTGGAGACCGCCATCGGCGGGTTCGCCGAGCGGATCGCCGGCGCGACCATCGGAGCATTCGAGCTCGTGACCATCGAGCTCGGTGTGCGCCTCGGCCTCTACGAGGCCCTCGCCGTCGGGCCGACGAGCCCGCCGCAGCTGGCCGAGCGGGCCGGGATCGATGCGCGCTACACCCGCGAATGGCTCGAGCA
The DNA here is from genome assembly GCA_038253965.1 of Acidimicrobiales bacterium. GTDB lineage: Bacteria > Actinomycetota > Acidimicrobiia > Acidimicrobiales > Iamiaceae > JBBSGQ01. The sequence goes on from JBBSGQ010000146.1 coordinate 3,607, forward strand.
GCAGGCCACCGCCGGCATCGTCGCGGTCGACGCCGACCCGGTCGACCGCCTCGAACCCGACGCCCGGATCTTCTCGCTCCCCCTGGCCCAGCAGATCTGTCTGCTCGACCAGGACAGCCTCGCCTATGTGGCGCCACTGGCAAAGCTGGCCGCCGGCGCCGCCGTCTGCCTGCCGAAGGTCGTGGAGGCCTACCGAGCGGGCACCGGGCTGTCGTTCGCCGAGTACGGCGACGACATCCGGATCGGTCAGGCCCTGGGCAACCGGCCCCAGTTCCTCAACCTGCTGGCATCAGCCTGGCTGCCGACCATGCCTGACGTGCTGGATCGGCTCCAGGAGGGCGCCGCCCGGGTGGCTGACATCGGCTGCGGCACGGGGTGGTCCTCCATCGCCATCGGCCGGGCCTTTCCCGAAGCGACGGTCGACGGCTACGACCTCGACGAGGTGTCGGTGTCCGAGGCCCGCGACCTGGCCGAGGCCGAGGGCCTCGCCGATCGAGTGAGGTTCGAGGTGCGCAACGCCGCCGACGCACCGGCCGGGAGCTATGACCTCGTGTGCTGCTTCGAGGCGCTCCATGACATGGCCCGACCGGTCGAAGCGCTCACTGCCATGCGGTCCATGCTGGCCGCTGGCGGGACCGTGTTCATCGTCGACGAGCGGGCGGGCGAGGAGCTCACGGCCGACGACCCGGACCCGATGCAGCGGCTGTTCTACGCGGCGAGCGTTCTGCATTGCCTGCCCGTCGGCCGCAGCGAGGAGCCGTCAGCCGGTACCGGGACGGTGTTTCGCACTGCCACGCTCGAGCGTTACGCGGTGCAGGCCGGCTTCTCATCGGTCGAGGTGTTGCCCATCGACCACGACATGTTCCGCTTCTACCGGCTGCACCCGTAGCGCACAATGGGGCCGTCGAACACAGGAGAACCAGGAGAGGAAGACATGACTCGAGAAGCGCACATCCGCATCGCCGCGGCACCCGAGAAGGTGTATGAGCTGATCTCCGACGTCACCCGCATGGGCGAGTGGAGCCCGGAGACGGTCGGCGCCGAATGGCTCGACGGGGCGTCGGGACCGGCCGCCGGCGCCCGGTTCAAGGGGCGCAACAAGCGACGCATGCCGTGGGCCACCACGTCCACGGTGACCGCGGCCGAGCCCGGGCGACGCTTCTCCTTCGCCACCGGAAAGGCGCCGGACACCACGTGGTGCTACACCCTCGAACCCGCAGGCGACGGGACCGAGGTGACGGAGTCCTTCGAGATCGCCAAGCCGCCGGGAACGATCGGACGGATGCTCCTCCGCCTCGGCGTCGGCATCTCCTGGTCCGAACGGGAGGCGGACCTGGTTCGGGGCATGGAGGAGACGCTGGCCCGGCTGAAGGCGGGCGCCGAGACCTGACCTTCATCGGCGCGGTCAGTCGGTGGTGTTGAAGCGGTTCATCGCCGCCTCAGGCCCTTCGGCCAGGATCTGCTCGACCGCATCGGCTGCGGTCTCGATCATGACGTCGAGCTCCGCTCGCTCAGCCTTGCCGGGGCGGCGCAGAACATGATCGGCACCATGCTGACGACCGGGCGGCTTGCCGACGCCGATCCGGATTCGCACGAAGTCATCACCGTGCGCGTGGGCCTGGATCGACTTGAGCCCCTTGTTGCCCGCGAGGCCGCCTCCGACCTTGACCTTCAGCTTGCCCGGCGGCAGGTCGAGCTCATCGTGCACGACCACGAGCCGGTGCAGGTCGTCCACCCCGTGACGACGGAGGAGGGCAGCCACGGCCAGACCCGAGTCGTTGTAGAACGTCTGCGGGAAGCCGAGGGCGGCGCGCCTCGAACCGATCCTCACCTCGGTGGCCAGGGCCAGCTCCTTGCCGAGCCGAAGCCGGCCACCATGACGACCGGCGAGGAGCTCGACAGTCTCCGCCCCCACGTTGTGACGTGTACGGGCATGCTCCTCGCCGGGGTTTCCCAGGCCAACGACCAGCAGGTCAGCCGGCGTGCCCCGTCGTTCGAGTGGAGAGCGCTTTCGCTTGATCAGCTGTCTGAGCCGCCGTCTCCGCCCGCCGTTGCGTCGCCGTCGGCAGCTGGTTCCTCTCCGCCGGTGTCCTCGCCACCCGTCTCGTCCGACTCCTCGGACTGCTCGGCGGCCAGCTCTGCGTCGGCCTCGGCGATCTCGTCGGCCTCGATCGTGGCCCGCGTGATCTGGGCGATGGCGATCGCCTCTTCGGGGTCGACCTCGGTAGCGACGCCGGCCGGAAGGCGCAGGTCGCCGACGCGCAGCGTGTCGCCGAGCACCATCTCGGAGATGTCGACGGTGAGCTCGTTGGGGATGTCGGCGGGCTTGGCCGTGATCGCCAGGTCGAACAGCACGTGGTCGACCATGCCGTCCTCGCGAGTGACTGCTTCAGCCTCGCCGGTGAGGAGCACCGGTACGTCGACGGTTATCGCCTCATCCCGGCTGATCAGCAGGAAGTCAACGTGGTTCACCGTCTGGTGGATCGGATGGCGTTGCAGCTCCTTGACGATGCTGAGCTGGCGCTTGCCGTCGATCATGAGGTTGATGAGGGCGTTGAGCCCGGCCTCGGTGGTGAGCGCTTGGCGGAGCGGCTTCCAGGCCACGGCGACGGGCAGCGGCTCAGAACCGTGCCCATACACCACGCCGGGCACCTTGCCGGCGGCTCGGAGCCGTTTGGATGGACGGGAGCCGACCGGGCGGCCGGTCTCCACGTCGAGGGTGATCTCAGCCATCGGGTACTCCTACTCAGAGATCGTGCCGGAGCACAGTTCGACCGTCAGACGATTGCCCGACGAGCGGGCCAGGGTACCCGGCCCCCTTGTCACCCGACGAAAGCGTCACGTGGAGCCGACTCCCGAGAAGCTGCGGGTTTCCGCACAACTCGAGCGTGCCGGCACGTTCGGCCGGATCGCCGAGCACCTCGAGGGCGTTGCTGCACTAAACGATCGCCTCGTCGTAGTGCGAAACCTGAAGCGAGCGGGTGGTTGCTCGACCGAGGAAGTGAACTGTCCGAGCCGATCAGGTGGTCGAGTCCCGTGCCGCCACCGCGACCCATGCGAACTCGTTCTCTCGAACCTGGATGTCGACGAACCCCGCTGCGCCGAGGCGTTCCGGGAGCTCGACAGGGTTGACCGGTACGAACGTGTCGTCGCGGTGGAACGTGCGGAGGTCAGGACTGTCGAGACTGTCCGATGCCACCAGGACCCCACCAGGACAGAGGACGCGGGCGACCCCGCTGAACAGTTGGTCCTGAAGAGCCCGGGACGGCACGTGGTGCAGCATCGCGAACGACGTCGCACCGCTGAACCGGCCGACGGGGAAGTCGAGCGCAGTGGCGTCACCGGTGATCACCTCGACGTTGGTTCCGGCCAATCGCGCCGCGAGCGAAGCGGCAAGCTCTGTGTCGATCTCCACGGCAGTCAACCGGCGCACCCGCTCGCGGAGCACATCGGTGGTCGCTCCGAAGCCAGGGCCGACTTCCAGCACGTCGTCGCCGAGATCGACCTCGCCGAGCGCCCACGGCATCATCTGCTCGCGCACCATGGCCCGCCAGAACTCACTGGCACACGCCTCTCGGTGTTCTTCGTTCATGACCGGCACCGTACGACGACACCGAGGATGCACAAAGCGGCTTCGCGGCGACGGTCGTCCTGCGCTCAGGCGAGTCGAGCCTTGGCCTGCTTCTTGGCCCGAGCGAGCGCCACCCGTTGCGGGTGCTCCTTGTAGAACAGGTCGAGGGGGTAACAGCCCGAGACGAGGCCGTTGCGGGGGGCGGTCGTGCAGTCGCTGAAGGTCCGGCACACCAGTTGGCTCTGCAGTGGGCGGCCGGCCAGAACGTCGATGGCCAGGCCGGGATAGGCCAGGGCCATGCGGCCGAGGCCGACCATCGATGCACCGCCGGCCCTGACGACTGCCTGGCCCACGTTGGGGAGCCACTCCTGGAGATAGGAGTAGCCGGAACCGACGATCGTCATCCCGGGCTGTCTCTCGGCGAGCTCGGCAGTCGCCGCAAGCTGACGAGCCACCCCGACAAGAGGGTCCTCGGGCGGCCGGTAGCCGTCAGACGGCGGGAAGAAGGCCGGCCGCTGGATGTGGGGGTTGTAGTACGGGCTGCCTGCGGTTGTGCTCACCAGCCCGATGCCGAGCTCGTGCAGGATCGAGAGCACTTGATGTGGCTCGGTCATGTCGATCCCCAGCCCGGTGCTGTCCCCGCCGAACGCGTAGCGATAGGGGCCGCTCCACTCGGGGACACCCAGACCACCGTCGCCTGCGGTGTAGGGCAGGAAGTCGAAGACCGACAGGCGCATCGCAACAGCGAGGTCGGGAACACGGTCGCGGATGCCGCTGACGACCGAGCGGAGGAACAGGGTCCGGCCGGCGAGGTCGCCGCCGTAGCGCCCCGGTCGGTCGTAGCCGGAGAGCAACTCATGAAGGAGGTACCCATGGCAATGCTTGACGTCGACGAAGTCGAAGCCGGCGTCCCGAGCCAGCGCTGCCGCGTCCACGTACTGGGCAACGAGCTCGTCGAGCTCGTCGTCATGGAGCACGGTCGCCGCTCCTGCACCGACCTTGGGGTCGAGCAACGGGTGCTCGTAGGCAGTGCGCGGCAGTGGCTCACCGAGGGGCCGACAGTAGCGGCCGGAATGAGTCAACTGCATGCCCGCCACCTGGCCCGGCTGGAGCAGAGCTCGAAGAGCGGCGATGCCGTCGATTGTGGTCTCGTCGATCACCAGTTGGTTGGGATTGGCTCTGCCGTCGGGACGAACAGCTGTGGCCTCGCCCCACACGAGTCCGCAGCCGCTGGTGGCGAAGCGGCTCCAACGACGGCGGACGAGATCAGAGGGGCGACCGGCGGGAGTGCCG
>JBBSGQ010000147.1:0-8455 GCA_038253965.1 Acidimicrobiales bacterium
CCGGGGGGGTGCGGGCCCCTACCCGCCCCATTTGGGGCCGCCCCCCCGCCAATCCGCCGGCCGACCGACCCAAATTCGTGGCGCTGCCGCGTCACACCCCCTCGGTACGATGCGATCATGCCCAAGTTCGAGGTTGTCGCGGAGTTCTCGCCGGCCGGCGACCAGCCTGAGGCCATCGCTTCCTTGGCCGAGGGAGTCAACCGAGGTGACCGGTTCCAGACCCTCCTCGGCATCACCGGGTCCGGCAAGAGCGCAACCATCGCCTGGGCGATCGAACAGGTCCAGCGGCCGACGCTGATCATCGCTCCGAACAAGTCACTGGCCGCTCAGCTGGCGAGCGAGTTCCGCCTGTTCTTCCCCAAGAACCGGGTCGAGTACTTCGTCAGCTACTACGACTACTACCAGCCTGAGGCGTATCTGCCCTCGAGCGACACGTACATCGAGAAGGACTCGTCGGTGAACGATGAGATCGACCGATTGCGCCATTCGGCCACCTCGGCGTTGCTCACCCGGCGCGACACGATAGTGGTGGCATCGGTGTCGTGCATCTATGGCCTCGGCTCACCAGCCGAGTACGGCGACAAGCTGCTGGTGGTCAGGCCGGGGGAGGAGCACGACCAGCGTGCGATCCTCCGCAAGTTGGTGGACATGCACTACGAGCGCAACGACATGAACCTGGTGCGGGGCAAGTTCAGGGTGCGGGGCGACACGATCGAGGTGCATCCCGCCTACGACGAGAGTGCTGTGAGGATCGAGCTGTTCGGAGACGAGGTCGAGCGCATCCAGGTGGTCGACCCGCTGACCGGCGAGCAGGTCACGGTGTTGGACGAGCTGATCGTGTTCCCTGCCACCCATTATGTGGCTGGCGAGGAACGTATGCGCGTCGCGATCCAGCGCATCGAGGCCGAGCTCCAGCAACGTCTCGCCGAGTTCGAGCGTGAGGGGAAGCTGCTCGAGGCGCAGCGGTTGAGGATGCGCACGCAGTACGACCTCGAGATGATGCAGGAGGTCGGGTTCTGCAACGGCATCGAGAACTACTCAGGCCCGATCGACGGCCGCGCCCATGGCGAGCCGCCTCACACCTTGCTCGACTTCTTCCCTGACGACTTCCTCGTCGTGCTCGACGAGAGCCACGTGTCGGTCCCGCAGTTGCATGGCCAGTACGAGGGCGACCGCTCGCGCAAGGAGACGCTGATCGACCACGGCTTTCGCCTGCCGTCGGCGGCCGACAACCGACCCCTGCGGTTCGAGGAGTTCATGGAACGGGTCAACCAGGTCGTGTTCCTTTCGGCCACACCGAGCCCTTACGAACGACAGGTGTCGAGTCAGATCGTCGAGCAGGTGGTGCGCCCGACCGGGCTCGTCGACCCCGAGGTGATCGTCAAGCCGACGAAGGGTCAGATCGACGATCTGCTCCAACAGATCAACGACCGGGTCACGCGAGGAGACCGCGTCCTGGTGACCACCCTTACCAAGAAGATGGCCGAGGACCTCACCGACTACCTGCTCGAGCTCGGGGTGAAGGTGCGGTACCTGCATTCAGAGGTCGACACCGTGCAGCGCATCGAGATCCTTCGCGACCTCCGCTTGGGCGAGTTCGACGTGCTCGTCGGCATAAACCTTCTGCGTGAGGGGCTCGACCTGCCAGAGGTGTCTCTGGTGGCCATCCTCGATGCCGACAAGGAGGGGTTCCTGCGGAGCGAGACGTCGCTGATCCAGACGATCGGTCGCGCTGCCCGCAACGTCGAGGGGCAGGTGATCATGTATGCCGACCAGGTGACCAGCTCCATGCAGCGGGCGCTGAGCGAGACGAACCGGCGCCGGGGTCTGCAACAGGGCTACAACACCGAGCACGGCATCGATCCCCAGACCATCCGCAAAGCGGTCACTGACATCCTCGCCTACCTGCGGCCGAGCGACACGGCTCCCGTGCCCGGATCCGACCGCCGCCGCGACCGGGCGATCGACGTCAAGCGCCGCGAAGAGCTGGCCGAGCTCCCGAGCGAGGAGCTGGCGAGGCTGATCCACACGCTCGAAGAGGAGATGAGCGAGGCGTCGGCGGATCTGCGGTTCGAGTATGCCGCCAGGCTTCGCGACGAGATCAAGGATCTTCGCCGCGAGCTCAAGCAGGTCGGGTGATCGACAGCGCCGTCCCAGGGCCGGAGCAGGCCTTGTGGTAGCAAGATCGAATGGTTCTTGTCGGTCCGCCGAGGACTGATCGTTCAAGGACCGGGACCAACCAGCAAAGCCGCCGGCCGAACGGGTGGCCGTGGCGGTGGCACGAGCTCCGCCGCTGGGGAGCGCGCCGTGTCGGTGTCGTGGCGGTGATCGTTGTCTACGGCGCGCTCGGTACGATCAACGCGCTGACGGTGCCGCCGTTGGTCCCCCGCGACGAGCCTGGCCACATCTCCTACGTCGTGAGCATCACGCACGGACACCTGCCGACGGTCGACACCCCGCTGCCGTTGCACGAGTTCCCATCGATGCGTCTCGATCAGCGAAGCAGAACGTTGGCCAACCACCCGCCCCTCTTCTATGTCCTCGCCGCCGGCCCGATGAGGCTCGCCTTGGCGGTGCATCGACCGCTGCAGGGCATCCGCTTGATCCGCCTGATGAACGTCGGGCTCGTGATGCTGACGATGGGTTTGGCGGCAGTCCTCGCCCGCCGCCTCGTGGGTCGGAGCGTGCGCGCACCGATCGTTGCCGCCGCGGTGACCGGGCTCATCGCCACCGTGCCCCACACCGCGGCGATGGCGTACAACGACGCGCTCGCGATGTTCACGGCGGCGGCGCTCATGGTGGCGGCGGTTGCGGTGTTCGACCGCGGGCCGTCCCGCGGCAGGCTGGCCTGGGTTGCGGCGGCAGCTTCTGCTGCGGCGCTCACCAGGTTCACCAGCTTCGCAGTGATCGCGCCGGCTGGAGCGGTCGTAGCAGCGGGCGTGTGGCGTAACACGGATGGTGGAGTCGCAGCGCGCGTCGGCCGCGTGCTGCGAGCGGGACTCATCGTCGTCGTACCCATCGCGGCGAGCTCCGGATGGTTCTACCTGCGCAACCACCGCCTGTATGGGGACTACACCGGCGCCCAGAAGATGTTCGCGGTCTTCGGTCGCGAGAAACGTGGCGCGTCCAGAAGCTACGTCGCGTCCCCCGGGTTCTGGCGAGGAGTCCACGACGACCTCTGGACCGGCTACTCCCGCACCAAGGGGCCCCAGTACTACGGACACGGTTGGCCGATCTCGGTTGGTCGCGGCCTGTCGCTTGTGCTCCTCCTCGGGCTGCGGTGCGCGGTGGTTCGGTGGTTGTGGATCCGAGCCACCCGCGAGCGCTCGTGGCGGTGGACGCCGAACGCCACGGTCGCCCTCATCGCCGTGGGCGCGATGGCCATCTTCGCCGTGATGATGGCCAAGTTCGAAGCGGATGGGGGCGTGGCCCACAGCCGCTACCTGTTCCCGCTGCTTCCGGCCGTCGGATGCTTCGTGGCGCTGGCGTGGGCGTGCCTGCCTGGCAACCGGCACGGTGGATGGTCAGTCGGCGCGCTCCTCGCCTCGGTCGGTGTGGCTGGCCTGCTCCTGCATCGAACGCTCGCGATCCAGACGAGCGACGACGGGCTGTTCGGCACGGAGCGCGCACTACTCGGTCGAGCCGTCCCGGCGCCGTCCGCGCTCCTGACGATCCTGCTGGCCGTCCTCGGGACGGCCGTCGCAATGACCTGTTGGGCGCTGTTGACCCTGCCACCGGAACAGCTCCTGCGCGCGACACCGTCGCAGCCCGACGCGGCGGAAGCGCGCCGAACAGGTGTTCGCCCCTCGACTGGACAGGGCCGGTAAGCTCGACGCTCGATGGCCGACACCCTTCTGGTTCGCGGGGCCAGGGAACACAACCTGCGCAACGTCTCCATCGAGCTCCCGCGCAACAAGCTGATCGTCTTCACCGGTCTCTCCGGCTCGGGCAAGTCCTCGCTTGCGTTCGACACGATCTACGCCGAGGGCCAGCGTCGCTACGTCGAATCGCTGTCCTCCTATGCCCGCCAGTTCCTCGGTCAGATGGACAAGCCGGACGTCGACTTCATCGAGGGTCTTTCTCCCGCGATCTCGATCGATCAGAAGTCGGCCTCGCGCAACCCCCGCTCCACGGTGGGCACGGTGACCGAGGTGTACGACTACCTGCGCCTGCTGTATGCCCGCATCGGAGTGCCCCACTGCCCGCACGACGGCACGGTGATCACTCGCCAGACACCCCAGCAGATCGTCGACCGGGTGCTCGAGCTGCCCGAGGGAACACGGTTCCAGGTCCTCGCCCCCGTGGTGCGGGGACGCAAGGGCAACTACGACACGCTCCTGGCCGACCTTGCGTCCCAGGGCTTCGCCCGTGCACGCATCGACGGTGAGATCCACGAGCTCACGGACAAGGTCGATCTCGCCCGCTACGAGAACCACACGATCGAGATAGTCGTCGACCGCCTGGTGAAGCGCGAGGGGATCGAGCGTCGCCTCACCGATTCGCTGGAGACGGCATTGAAGCTGGCCGAAGGGGTGGCCGAAGTACAGCTCGTGCCGCGGGGAACCGAGGGCGATGAAGTCGGCGCGGCCGAGACGCTCACGTTCTCACAGCACCTCGCCTGCCCGATGTGCGGTCGTAGCTACGACGAGCTGTCGCCTCGGAACTTCTCGTTCAACTCTCCCTATGGTGCCTGTGAGCACTGCGATGGCCTGGGCACGCGTTTCGAGGTCGATCCGCAGCTGATCGTGCAGGATCCGGATCTCTCCCTGGAGGGCGGCGCCATCGGACCCTGGGCGGGCGGACACCTCCAGTACTTCGCCCGGCTGCTCGAGTCGGTCAGCGAGGAACACGGCATCCCGATGCGCAAGCCGTGGCGCGATCTCACCGCCAAGCAGCAGGACCTGCTGCTGTACGGAGCCGGCGCGCGCAAGGTGCACGTCAAGTACAAGAACCGCTATGGCCGCACCCGCAGCTATCACGCGACTTACGAGGGAGTTGTGCCGTGGGTCGAGCGCCGCCACTCGGACACCGAGAGCGATAGCCAGCGCGAGCAGTTCGAGGGCTACATGCGCCAGGTTCCCTGCCCGCACTGCGGTGGCGCCCGCCTGCGGCCGTTCACGCTCGGCGTCACAGTCGACGGGCGCAACATCCATGAGCTGTGCGCGATGTCGATCCGGGATGCAGCGAAGACGCTCGACGGCCTCGAGCTGTCGGAACGGGATCGTCTCATCGCCGAGAGGGTCGTGAAGGAGATCAACGCGCGCATGGGGTTCCTGCTCGACGTCGGGCTCGACTACCTCTCCCTGCATCGTTCCTCGGCGACGCTGGCGGGTGGCGAGGCGCAGCGCATCCGTCTGGCCAGCCAGATCGGGTCGGGCCTGGTCGGCGTGCTCTACGTCCTCGACGAGCCTTCCATCGGCCTGCACCAGCGCGACAACCATCGACTCATCGAGACCCTCGTCCGCCTCCGCGATCTCGGCAACACGGTCTTGGTGGTCGAGCACGACGAGGACACGATCAAGGTCGCCGACCACGTGGTTGACATCGGTCCGGGCGCCGGCGAGCACGGCGGTGCCATCGTGCACTCCGGCACGGTGAAGGGCTTGCTGCGCAACAGGACCTCACTCACCGGGAAGTACCTTGCCGGGAAGCGGAAGATCCCCCTGCCGACTGTGCGACGCACGCCAGGGGAGCAGTGGCTGTCGGTGAAAGGCGCCCGCGAGCACAATCTGCAGGACATCGACGTCGATCTGCCGCTTGGGTGCTTCGTGGCCATCACCGGCGTGTCCGGGTCGGGCAAGTCCACGCTCGTGAACGACATCCTTCTCCGAGCGCTGATGCAGAAGATCTACAAGTCGAAGACCCCACCCGGACGTCATACGCGCGTCGAGGGCATCGAGCATCTCGACAAGGTCATCAACATCGACCAGTCGCCCATCGGACGCACCCCCCGCTCCAACCCCGCGACCTACACCGGGGTGTTCGACCACATCCGTCGGCTGTTCAGCCAGACCCAGGAAGCCAAGGTCCGCGGCTACCTGCCTGGGCGGTTCAGCTTCAACGTCAAGGGAGGTCGCTGCGAGGCCTGCGCAGGCGACGGCACCATCAAGATCGAGATGCACTTCCTGCCCGACGTCTACGTGCCGTGCGAGGTGTGCAAGGGCGCTCGCTACAACCGAGACACGCTCGACATCCACTTCAAGGACCGCAACATCGCCGAGGTGCTCGACCTGCCGTGCGAAGAGGCGCTCGAGTTCTTCGCCAACCAGCCACCGATCGCCCGTCACATGCAGACCCTCGTCGATGTCGGTCTCGGCTACGTACGGCTCGGCCAGCCGGCGCCGACATTGTCGGGGGGAGAGGCCCAACGCATCAAACTGGCGTCGGAGCTGTCGAAGCGGTCAACCGGCCACACCATCTATCTACTGGACGAACCTACGACCGGCTTGCACTTCGAAGACATCCGCAAACTCCTCACCGTCCTGAGCCGTTTGGTGGACCAGGGCAACACGGTGTTGGTCATCGAGCACAACCTCGACGTGATCAAGACGGCCGACTGGATCATCGACCTCGGGCCAGAGGGCGGCTCCGGCGGCGGCAAAGTGGTCGTCGAGGGAGCGCCCGAGCTCGTGGCCAAGACGCCCGAGAGCTACACCGGGCAGTTCCTCGCCCGGCTTCTCCCCGCCACCTGACCGCAGTTCTGCCGCCTGTCAGTCAGGGGAAGGTACTGTCGGCACATCCGACGACTCTTGGAGCGACAGATGTACATCGGCGTTGGCACTTTGGTTGTCGTCCTGTTGATCGTGTTGATCGTCTACTTCATGCGCCGCGCGTAATAGTTCGAAGCTCAATGCGCTCAGTCTGACGGGTGCGCGGCATCGGTGATGTCGAGCATCCGTTGTAGAGCGATGCGCGCATGGTCGGAGGTCTCGGGGTCGACAGTGACCTGGTTGAGCACCCGACCCTCGACCAGGTTCTCGAGCACCCAAGCGAGATGTGGACCGTCGATGCGAAACATGGTGGAGCACGGGCAGATCAGCGGGTCCAACGAGACCACTGTGCGATCGGGGTGCTCGGCGGCCAGTCGCTGGACAAGGTGGATCTCGGTCGCTACAGCGATCACCGAGCCGGGGGGGGACGCCTCCACCTCTCGAATTATGAAGTCGGTCGACCCCACCCGATCGGCCACCGAGCAGAGCTCGTGCGAGCACTCGGGGTGTGCGATGACGATGCCCGCGGGGTGCTCATCGCGGAAGGCGGCCACGTGCTCAGGCCGGAATCGTTGGTGCACTGAGCAATGGCCCTTCCACAGCAGGAAGGTTGCCTCTTTGCAATCAGCTTCGGTCAGGCCACCGAGCTCGAGACGGGGGTTCCACACCCGCATGTCGTCGGCGGTGTACCCCATGGCCAGGCCGGTGTTGCGCCCCAGATGCTGGTCGGGAAAGAACAGCACCTTGCGGCCGCGTGTGAATGCCCAGTCGAGCACTTCGCGTGCGTTCGTCGATGTGCACACCGCTCCACCGTGCGCGCCGACGAACGCCTTGAGCGCGGCGGACGAGTTCATGTAGGTGATCGGCACCAGCTGATTGATGTCGATCACGTTGGCGAGCTCGTCCCAAGCTTCCTCGACGGCATCGATGTCGGCCATGTCGGCCATCGAGCAACCGGCGTTCAGGTCCGGCAGGAGCACTCGTTGATCGCCTGCCGTGAGGATGTCGGCCGATTCCGCCATGAAGTGGACGCCGCAAAAGACTATGAACTCGGCGGTCGGCCGCTGCTGGGCCAGGACCGACAGCCGGTAGGAGTCGCCGCGGGCATCGGCCCACTTCATGACCTCATCGCGCTGGTAGTGATGGCCGAGGATGAAGACCCGCTCGCCCAGTGTGGCCTTGGCCTTGCCGATCAGCAGATCGAGGGAATCGGGTGTCGCAGTCGTGTACCGGTCGGGGAGCGGCTGTTGGAGCCTGAGCATCTGGTGGAACCTCCGTTGAGGTGGATTCCGAGATTGCGCCGGTGGGGACAGCCTGGTCGCCACGCCACGGGGGTGTCGGCCTCGAAATCGATATGTCGCCGGAGACCAGGCCGGCGGTGACACGAGCGTAGCTCGCCAGGTGGTCAACCCTCTAGCGACCCTCGGCATTCCACGGATGTTGCATCACGGATGTCGGCCGCCCGCGGCCAGCCCCTCGTACCATGACCCCGTGGTCCAGCGCCCTCCAGCCGGGTCGATCCCAGACGCTCCTGGCTCCTACCAGTTCAAGGACGTGCATGGCCGCGTCATCTACGTGGGCAAAGCCAAGTCGCTCCGTCAACGCCTCTCCAACTACTTCCAGACGCACCTGCCGCCCCGCACCTCGCAGATGGTGGCCACCGCCGAGACCGTCGAGTGGATCCAGGTTCGCAACGACGTCGAGGCGCTCATGCTCGAGTACAGCCTCATCAAGCAGCACCGGCC
>JBBSGQ010000148.1:0-8448 GCA_038253965.1 Acidimicrobiales bacterium
GAGACCGGGTGCCCGATCGCGCACCGCAGCCACTCGGGGTGCGAAAGCGCGGGCGTGTAAGAGTCCGACGAGATCCGAGTTGTCGAACAGGTACAGCAGCTCGTCCTCGACGTAGCGAAAGTTGATGTTGATGGGAACGGCTCGGATCTTGAACGCAGCCAGCATTGCGGCCACCCACTCAACCGAGTTCTGCCCGTATATCCCGATGTGATCGCCGAGACCGAACCCTTGATCCAGCAGGTGGTTGGCCAGCCGGTTGGCCAACTCGTCCAACTCGGTGAACGTGAGGCGTCGTGGCGCGACCACGAGCGCTGTCCGATCGGGCACCGCATCGACCGCGTACTCGAACAGGTCAGCGATGTTGAAGGCCACGATCGCCTGTCTACACCGGAAACAAGAACACGTTCTAGTTTCGGGACAGCGGTGAGGGCAGATGTTGTTGATTGCGCTTTCGGGCCCCTTGGGTGCGTTTGGTGGTCGATTTGCTTGACGCAGTGGTGGCGGCTGCCGCAGCGAGCAGCTCCTTGCACGCCTCCTCCACGCCGTCGGCCATGTCCCAGACATCGGGCACGAGCTCGCGGCACACCATGAAACCGAAGTCGACCGCGTCCCGATAGCTGAACACGGTGATGTTCAGGCCGGCGCCCTCCATCACGGGGCCCATCGGGTAAGCCGCGACGAGCTCGGCACCCGCGTAGTAGAGCGAGAACGGCGGTCCTGGCACGTTGGAGATGATCACGTTGTGGATCGGCCTATGGGTGTCAGCCCAGCTCGAGGCGGCGTACAGGCGCGATGCAAGGTTGAACGAGTTCGGACCAGCGAACTCGGCCCAGTTCTGCAAGGTGTCAGCTCCGACCGCGTTGTGCTCCTCCTTTGCGCCCTTGGTGATCTCGTGGATGGCGCGGAGCCGATCTGCGGGGTCATCGATGTCGGTGGCCAGGGACGTGAACATCGCCGACACCTGGTTGCCGGGCCCAGCTTGCTCATCGGCGCGAACGGAGATCGGGCAGACTGCCACCAGCGGTTCGGTGGGAAGTTCGTCATGGCCTGCCAGATAGCGACGCAGCGTGCCGGCGCACAGCGCCAGCACGACATCGTTCACTGTCGTTCCGAACGCGTTCTTGATCGTCTTCACGTCGTCGAGGGTGACCCGGGCGAAGGCGACGCTTCGGTGGGCGGTCAGCGAGCCGTTCCAGGGCGTACGGGGGGCGGTGAGCGGTGCCGCTCCGACCTTGTGTTCCGGAGCTCGTCGCCCCGCGGCGATCCGACTGACTGACTGAACGGTGCTGCCGATGAGCTGAGGCAGGGTCATGAGCCGGCGAGTGCGCGAAACCGCGGCGTAGCCCAGCAGCTCCAGGTCGTTCGGGATGTGCTCAGCCGGTAGCGCATCCGGTGGCGCCGACGCATCGCTCACCGTCGCCTCCAGGTCGAACAAGTGCACCATCAGGTCGGCCCCCGATGCACCGTCGATGGCCGAATGGTGGACTTTCGTCACCACGCCGATGCGGTCCTGCTTGAGCCCTTCGATCACCCAGAGCTCCCAGAGGGGCTTGGAGCGGTCGAGCTGGTTGCTGGCGATCTGGGCCGCCAACTCGGCGAGCTCACGACGTCCTCCGGGGCTTGGCGCGCCGACACGTCGGATGTGGTGGTCGAGATCGAAGTCCGGGTCCTCCACCCACACGGGATGGTGCAGGTTGAACGGGACCGCCACGAGGCGGCGCCGGAACGGCGGTACCAGGTGGAGCCGGGAGCCGATGAACGTCTTCACCTTCTCGAACGAGTACCCGCCCGGCATCGTCGACGGATCGAGCACCATCGTCATCGCGACGTGCATGTGGTTCGTGGGGTTCTCGAGATAGAGAAAAGTGGCGTCGAGGCCCGTCAAGCGCTCCATGAAGGGCATCTCCTCATTGTGGGGTGTGGCGCATTCTTTCACCTCGCTCGGCGCCTGCGCTTCGGCCGGGCGGGTCGTTGGGTGCTTGTGTCGCATCGGCACCGTCAGGCAACCTGGTCCTCATGGCCTGGTTCTTTCTCGTACTGAGCGTGTGGGGTGCGCTGTGCACGCTGGTGGCGCGCTACCCGGCGAGGAGAAACCGGGTCTTGTTCCTCCCGGCGTTCTTCATCTCGTGGCTCACCATCGAGTTGGCCGCCCACCATCTCGTGATCCAGGTGATCGTGACCGCCCTGTTCGTGTGGGCCGGCGTCTTGGGAACTTGGCCTGGGAAGGTGGGGCTGGCGCTGTCAGTGGTGTCGTGGACAGCCCTCGTCGTCATGGTCGCGCAGGGACGGGCATCGGCTCGCACGATGCGTGAGGCACTCGCAGATCTCGTCCCGGGCGATGACGACGGCCCGAAGGTGCCGTTGCGCCAGGTCATCCTGCCGTTCGCCAAGGCTCGGCCGGGCGTACAGGTCAAGCGCAACATCACGTTCCACAAGGTGGCCGGCAAGCATCTCAGGCTCGACGTCTATCGGCCGCGTCGGCGTCCCGACCAATTGCGACCGGCAGTTCTGCAGATCCACGGCGGCGGATGGGTCATCGGGGACAAGCGCGAGCAAGGCATCCCGTTGCTCACCCATCTCGTCGCCAACGGCTGGGTCGGCTTCAATGCCAACTACCGGCTCAGCCCGGGCGCCACCTACCCCGACCACCTCGTGGATCTGAAGCGCGCGGTCGCCTGGATCCGTGAGCATGCCGCGGAGCACGGCGCCGATCCCGACTACCTCGTGGTCACGGGCGGATCGGCCGGTGGCCACCTGACTGCGCTCATGGCGCTGACTGCCAACGATCCTCGTTACCAGCCTGGCTTCACCGATGTCGACACGTCGTTTCGGGCCGCCGTGCCGTTCTATGGCGTATACGACTTCACGAACCGTCTGGATACCTGGGATCCCTTCTTCATCGAGAAGTTCCTCGAGCCTCATGTGATGAAGGCCTTCCTCGATGAGGAGCCCGAGAGGTTTGCCGAGGCCTCACCGATCGATCTGGTGCGGGCCGACGCGCCGCCCTTCCTCGTCGTGCACGGCGACCGGGACACCCTGGCCCCGGTGGCCGACGCCCGTCTGTTCGTCGAGCGGCTGCGAGCCGTGTCGCGGGAGCCTGTCCTCTACGCCGAGCTCGCAGGATCTCAGCACGCCTTCGATGTCTTCGCCTCGATCCGCACAGCCCACGTCATCGAGGGCGTGGAACGCTTCCTGCGCGCGGTCCGCAAGGGAACGATGCCTGACGACGCAGCTGTCGCCGAGCAGCACGTCGAGGATCGCACGGACACC
Source organism: Acidimicrobiales bacterium (assembly GCA_038253965.1). Taxonomy (GTDB): domain Bacteria; phylum Actinomycetota; class Acidimicrobiia; order Acidimicrobiales; family Iamiaceae; genus JBBSGQ01. Next base: position 3,271 of record JBBSGQ010000148.1, read on the forward strand.
GATACTGATGTCGAAGCGGCCCGAGAGTCCATCGCTGACTGATCCTGTGAGTAGTTTCAAACGCCGGCGTCTGGGTGGCTGTGGAACTCTCGAGAGCCGGATCGCAGTAGAACGTGTTCTAGTCTTTCGGCCGTGGACTTCGATGACTCCCTCGACGAGGCGGCGTTCCGGGACGAGGCCTCGGCATGGCTCGGTGCCCACGCCCCGCCGAAAGGCGGTGCCGAGGACTTCTCAACCGGATATCTCGAAGGCACGCTCGACCCGGCGACGTTCATGTCGAGGGCGAAAGCGTGGCAACGACTGCTGGTCGATGAACGCTGGGCCGGGATCACGTGGCCAGTGGAGTACGGGGGACGGGGGGGCACGCCGATCCAGTCGGTGATCTTCAGTCAGGAGGCGAGCCGGTTCGGCGTGGCGGTCAACAGCTTCGCCGTCGGCATCGGCATGGCCGGACCCACCATCCTCCGTCACGGCACCGATGCGCAGAAGGAACGCTTCCTGCGCCCGATGTTGCGGGGCGACGAGGTGTGGTGCCAACTGTTTAGCGAGCCTGATGCGGGTTCGGACCTGGCCGCCGTCGCCACCGGCGCCGTCCGCGACGGCGACGAGTGGGTGGTGAACGGACAGAAGGTCTGGACCTCGGGCGCTCATGAGAGTGACTGGGGCATCTTGCTGGCCCGTACAGATCCGAGCCAGCCGAAGAACAGGGGAATCACCTACTTCCTCGTCGACATGCGCACGGCCGGTATCGACATCCGTCCGTTGCGCCAACTGACCGGATCAGCCCACTTCAACGAGGTGTTCCTCTCTGACGTCCGGGTGCCCAACGGAAATGTGCTCGGCGATGTGAACAGCGGCTGGGCCTGCGCCATCACCACCCTCTCCAACGAGCGGGGTCTGATCGCCGGTGGCAACAAGTCATCCGACATCAACACCCTGGTGGACCTGGCCCGCAAACGCGGTAGGACTGACGATCCGGTGCTCCGCCAACAGCTGATCGATTGCTGGGTCATGCAGCAGATCCAGAGGTTCCATGGGTACCGCCTGCAGACAGCGCTCAGCCAGGGCCGTCAGCCGGGACCCGAGACGTCGATCATGAAGCTGTTCGCGGCCGAGTACCTGCGACGCCTCGGCGACACGGCTCTCGAGATGCTCGGCCCGGAGGGGATGCTCCTCTCCGAAGACGCCCCTGGCGGAACGGATTGGCAGATGCGATTCCTGCACGCTCCAGCCATCCGCATCGCCGGAGGAAGCAACGAGGTGCAGCGCAACATCATCGGCGAGCGGGTCCTCGGTCTTCCGCGCGATGCAAGTACCGACCGAGATGTTCCGTTCCGCGAGCTGACGCGCGTGGGTCGATAGCGACCGGACGTGGAGAACCGCGCGGAAGCCCGCGTCGAGACACTCACCACGGGTCAAGCCGCCCGGCGCGACAGAGTCATTCGCGCCGCGCTGAAGCTCGGCTCCGACGGCGGTTACGACGCCGTGCAGATGCGTGATGTGGCGGCCGAGGCAGGTGTTGCGCTCGGCACGATCTACAGGTACTTCGCGTCGAAGGACCACCTGCTCGCGGCAGCGCTCGTCGACTGGGTGGACGATCTCGAGCGCCGGGTCGGGCAACGTCCACCGCGCGGCGCCAGCACCGCGGCACGCGTGGTGAGCGTCCTGCGGCGCGCCACCAAGGCGATGGAGTCCGAACCGCGCCTGTCCGAGGCGGTCGTGACCGCCATCTCTTCTCCCGATCAAGGTGCGGCCAGGTGCCAAGAGGAGGTCAGCGCAGCGATGATCCGCATCCTCGGCCTGGCGCTCGGCGACGACGTCGAGCCGGCGGCCCGGGCTCAGATCACCCGCACACTCGGCCACGTCTGGTTCTCGGCGCTGATCGGATGGGTCAACGGGTGGTCGGGCATCGACCAGGTCGGCGACGAGGTCGAGATCGCCGCGCACCTCGTCCTCGACTCGCTCGACCGCTGACCACCACCTCACGAATTTGGGTCGATCGACCGGCATATGCGCGGTGAAATGACCCAAATTCGTGAGGTCGGCGGTCAGATCTTGCGGTCGACGCCTTCCCAGTACGGGTCGCGGAGCTTGCGCTTGTAGAGCTTTCCGTTGGGGTCACGGGGCATGGTCTCGATGAAGTCGATCGACTTGGGCAGCTTGAACCGCCCGAGCCGCGTCGCGGCGTAGGAAAGCAGTTCCTCGGCCAGATCGGGGGATGGCTCGACACCTTCGGCCGGCTCGACCACCGCCTTGATCTCCTCACCCCAGTCGGGGTGGGGGATGCCGAACACTGCAACATCGCTCACCTTTGGATGGACGATGATCTCGCCTTCGATCTCTGCGGGGTAGATGTTGACGCCGCCGGAGATGATCATGTCGCTCTTGCGGTCTCGGAGGTATAGGTAGCCGTCCTCGTCGAGCTCACCGACGTCGCCGACTGTGAAGAACCCGTCGCGACGGTTCGCCGACGTCTTGCCCGGATCGTCCTTGTACTCGAAATCCGTAGCCGCCAGCGCCATGTAGACGGTGCCGACCGTGTGCGGCGGGAGCTGGTTGCCGTCCTCATCGAGGATGCGGATCTCCGAACCGGCCCAGGCGCGGCCCACCGAACCCGGCTTGTCGAGCCATTCTTTGGCCGAGATGATCGTGCCGCCACCTTCGGTGGCCGCGTAGTACTCGTCGATCGCGTCGCCCCACCACTCGATCATCTGGCGTTTGATCTCGGGAGGGCAGGGCGCGGCGGCGTGGACCATGTGTCGCAACGACGAGACGTCGTGGCGGGCGCGCTCGTCATCCGGCAGCGACAGCAGCCTGTGGAACTGGGTCGGCACCATGTGGCTGGTGGTCACGCCGTGGCGATCGATCAGGTCGAGCATGGACGCGGGTGTCCAATTGTCCATCAGCACGACCTTGTGGCCCATGTGCAGTGCGCACGCCGTCCAAAGGAGGACAGCGGTGTGATAGAGCGGCGAGCCGGTGATGTGGACGTTGCCGTCGCGCGGCTGGATGCCGAACAGGCCCATCAGCATGGTGAGCAGCTCGGCCATGTCGCTCGGATCCAACTCGGGGATGGCCCGCTTCACACCCTTCGGCCGGCCCGTCGTACCCGACGTGTAGTGCATGGGCTGGCCGGTGGCGCGTCCCTCAGGGGCGGTGTCGGGCTGACCTTCACCGAGCTCTGCGTACGGACGGAAGCCGTCGACGGATCCGATCGCGAATCGGTGAGTGGTGGGAAAGCCGATCTCCTCAGCGGCCGCGTTCGCCGCGTCGGCGAACCGCTCGTCAGCGATGAAGGCCTTGGCGTCGCTGTCCGCAACGATGTACGCCACCTCGGGGCCGACGAGATGGTGGTTGATCGGCGTGACGTACAGCCCGATCTGCAATCCGGCCAGGTACACCTCGAGCATCTCGACCGAGTTGGCCAGCAGCGTGGCGACGGTGTCACCGCGCTTCAAGCCGAGAGCCCGCAGGCCGTGTGCCGTGCGATTGGCTCCGGCCAGCAGCTCACCTGCCGTGTGCTCGTCGCCGCCCGGGTCGACGAGCGCAATGCGCTCAGGATCGGCTTCGGCCACTCTCCAGAACCCAAGGTCACCCATGTCGGCGAGCCTAGGGAAAACTGGAACGTGTTGCAGTTTCGGGCGTTGGGCGGATCTTCGACCGGTAGGGTCCGCCGACATCATCTGAACTTGGAGGGCCCATGCGCGCTGCCGTGCTCCGCAACACAGGCGACGAAAAGCTCGATGTCACCGACGGGATCGAGGTGCTGGATCCCGGGCGGGGCGAGGTCACCATCAAGATCGAAGCGACCGGGGTCTGCCACTCGGACCTCTCGGGGATGACCGGACTGATCCCGCAGCCCACCCCTGCGGTCTTGGGCCACGAGGGTGCGGGGGTGATCTCGGCTGTGGGGGAGGGCGTCACGTCGGTGGCCGTGGGCGACCACGTGATCGTGGCGTGGTCGCCACCATGTGGCCAGTGCGTGAACTGCACGGCACGTAAGTCTCCCCACCTGTGCACTGAGATCCAGTTCGGGCGGGGCATGATGCCTCGGTTCACCGAGGGCGACACCCCCCTGTACGGCCTGGCCGGTGCCGGGACGTTCGCCGAGTACACGACTATGCCGGCCGAGGCGGCGGTCAAGATCGCCGATGACGTGCCGTTCGAGGTCGCATCGCTCATCGGCTGCGGCGTGACGACCGGCGTCGGGGCCGCCATCAACACGGTCAAGGTTGCGCCGGGATCGTCGGTCGTCGTCTTCGGGTGTGGCGGTGTCGGCATCGCCGCGATCCAGGGCGCGCGGATCGCCGGTGCAGCAGAAATCGTTGCAGTCGACCTGGTCGACGCCAAGCTCGAGCAGGCGAAGGGGTTCGGCGCCACCCACGCCTGTCGTCCCGAGCAGCTCGACGATCTCAAGGTCGAGCTGACTGGCGACGGCTTCGACTACGCGTTCGAGGCCATCGGTCTGCCGGTGACCATGCGGGCCGCGTTCGACGCGGTGCGCCGGGGCGGAACCGCATGCATCATCGGTGTGGGGGCAATGGACAAGGAGCTGTCGTTCAACGCCTTCGAGCTGTTCTTCGCCGAGAAGACGCTGAAGGGCAGCTACTACGGCTCGGCTGACGTCCGGTCCGACTTCACCCGTCTCATCAGGCTGTGGCGGGCCGGCCAGCTCGACCTCGAAGCCATGATCACCCGCAAGATCGGCATCGAAGGCATCAACGAGGCGCTCGACACCATGCGCCGCGGCGAGTCCATCCGAACGGTCATCACGTTCTGAGCATGCCCGGGTCGTACGCCGCCGGAGCTGCGCCGGCTGCGTGGCCACCGTCCGCCGGCGCGGAACTGGAACGTGTTCTAGTCTGCCGCTCATGACGGAACGTCAGGCATCGAGCGACGTGCTGGTCGCCCCCATGGTCATCGAGTACCCGTTCAGCCGCACCACCGGCCGGGTCATCGGAGCGTTCCTAACCGGTCTGCGCGAGCAGGTGCTGGTCGGTATCAAGGCCACCGATGGACGGGTGATGATCCCCCCCATCGAGTACGACCCGACGACCGGAGAGGACCTCACTGAGCTCATCGAGGTCGGGCCCGGCGGCGAGGTGATGACGTGGGCGTGGGTGAGCCGACCGCACCCGAAGCATCCGCTCGACCGGCCGTTCGCTTGGGCACTGGTGC
>JBBSGQ010000149.1:0-8397 GCA_038253965.1 Acidimicrobiales bacterium
CGCCCGGCAGGATGAGGGTGGTCGCCCCTCATCCTTTCCGATGTGATCCGATCGCAGCTCGGGGATGTCTGTATCCGTTCCCGAACGATCACTTCACGGTGTCGGACCGATCCGCGTCCACCGGCCGCCGCGTCGCCTTGGTCCGGACGTCGATGCCTACCAATGTCAGTGGGGTGGCCGTCGATCCCACCGAGTGGAACCGCAACGACGGGTTCAGCCCCGGCCAGCCGATCACGCTCTTCGTGCCTGGCCTGGATCTGCGGGCGTCCGGTGCAGCGCCGGTCACCGACATCGGTGCGTCCCTCGATCGTGACGCACCGATCGTCGTCTTGGACACCACGACCGGAAAGCGGAACCCCTACTGGGCTGAGCTCGACGTCAGTGCGACACTCGACGGCGAGACCGATCCAGCTCTCTATGTCCGCCCTGCGGTGAACTACATCGAGGGCCACCACTATGTGGTCGCGCTGCGCCGCCTGAAGAACAAGAACGGGCGGGTGCTGCGGCCCACCGCGGCGTTCCGCGCCTACCGGGATCGCCTGTTCACCGGCAACCTCGCGCTCGAGTCCCGGCGACCGGCAATGGAGAGAGTGCTCGAGAACCTGGGCCGAGCCGGGGTCGGCCGCCGAGACCTGTACCTGGCGTGGGACTTCACAGTGGCCAGCGAGCGCAACCTGAGCGAACGGGTCCTGCACATGCGCAACAACGCCATGCACTCCCTTGGCCGCACGGGCGTCCCGCACTTCACGGTGACCCCGGCGGACCAAGTGACCGACACCTCGAGGGCCGGCGGTCGGGTGGTCGAGGGCACCTTCGACGTGCCGCTGTATCTCACCAAGGCAGGCGCGCCCGGCAGCCGGTTGTCCTACGGTCCCGGCGGTCTGCCCCAACGCACGGGGACGTACACCGCAAAGTTCGACTGCGTGGTGCCCGTTGTTCCTGGACCCCATGACAAGCGAGCGCAGGCTCTGGTGTACGGGCATGGTCTGCTCGGCTCCCGGGACGAGGTCCTCGGCTTCGGCCGTTATGCCGACAGCTACAACTCGGTGTTGTGCGCGACCGATTGGATCGGGTTGGCCGAGGACGACATCGCCAATGCTGCTGCGATCTTGCAGGACCTCTCCCACATGCCGACGTTGCCGGACCGGGTGCAACAGTCGTTCGTGAACTTCCAGTACCTCGCGCGCTTGTTGAAGAGCCCGCACGGCTTCGCGTCCGATCCCGCCTTCCGTGCCGCCGACGGACGGCCTGCGTTCGCCACAGGAGGGGTCGCGTACTGGGGTCGAAGCCAGGGCGGCATCTTCGGCGGCGGAGCGACGGCGATGTCGACGGAGTGGACCCGCGCCGTGCTCGGCGAGGCGGCGACCAATTACTCCACCCTGCTGACCCGCAGCGTCGACTTCGACGACTTCTCACCGGTGGCCAAGGCCTCCTACACCAACTTCGACGACCGCCCGATGCTGCAGAACTTGGTGCAGATGCTCTGGGACCGCGGCGAGTCGAACGGCTACGCCGCCCACATCGCGGACCACCCACTCCCCGGGACCCCGAAGCACAAGGTGCTCATCTTCGAGGCCTTTGGCGACCATCAGGTGGCAAACGTCGCCACCGAGGTGATGGCCCGCACCATGGGCGTGAAGCTGCGAAGGCCTGCCCTGGCCGCCGGTCGTTCGCCCGATCGCAAGCCCTTCTGGGGCATCCCCCGGATTCAGAACTACCCCTACCGGGGCTCGGCCTTGCTCATGTGGGACTTCGGCACGCCGAGACCGCCGACCGACAACGTGCCCCCGCGGGGTGACGCCTTCGGCGATGACCCGCACGACATGGATCACGGCACGCCACAGGCGCTCGACGCGGTCACTCGCTTCCTCGCCCCCCACGGATCGCTCGGGGTGATCTGTGGTGGGAAGCCGTGCAACGAAAAGCCGATCTTCGACGACTGACCCGGACTGGAGGGGGACAGGCGGCCTGGCCCATTGAGCGCTGAGTCCGTCAGCTGTCCGCCTGCGAGGCAGTAGGCCTGTCGGCGCGCGCGGGGCTCGGCAATACTCTTGGTGTGACCGATGGTCGCGGTCAGGGGCGGGAGGCGTTCGGTCGTCAAGTGTGGGCGGATGCGAGGGCCCAGTTGGCGGACGCGGACCGGGCGTCGCCACTCGAATGTGACGATCTCGAGCGCTGGGCGGTGGCGGCGTATCTCGTAGGGGCGGACGAGGAGTGCGTGGAAGCGTGGGCTCGCGCGCACCAGACGTGTGCGCAGGCTGGCGACGTGGCGCGGGCCGCTCGCTGTGCGTTCTGGCTGTCTTTCGGTCTGTTGAACAAGGGTGATCTCGCGCGTGGCATCGGATGGGTCGACCGTGCGCAGCGGCTCCTTGACGACGGCGACGTGGACTGCGTGGAGCAGGGATATCTCCGGTACTCGGTCGCGTTGCGCAGCGTGTTCGAGGGCGATGCAGCTGCTGGGCACGCCGGCTTCATGCAGGCCGCCGAGATCGGGGAACGCTACGGAAGCGCTGAGCTCGTCGCGTTGGCACGGGTCGGGCAGGGTCGCTGCCTGATCTACTTGGGCGAGGTCTCCGAGGGTGTTGGGCTGCTGGATGAAGCGATGGTGGCGGTGACCGCGCATGAGGTGTCGCCGATCGCGGTCGGTGACCTGTACTGCACGGTGATCGAGGCGTGTGAAGAGCTGTTCGACCTGCGACGTGCGCAAGCCTGGACCGCGGCCCTCAGCCACTGGTGCGACACCCAGCCGGAGCTGGTGCTCTATCGAGGTCAGTGCCTCATCCATCGCGCCGAGATCATGCAGCTGCACGGCGCGTGGGCCGACGCAGTCGAAGAGGTGCAGCGGGCCTGTGAGCGCCTGGCGCAGCCGCCCGGCCAGGGTGCTGCAGGCGCCGCGTTCTACTTGCGCGCCGAACTGCACCGGCTGCGCGGCGAGTTCGCCTCGGCCGAGGAGGCCTACCGCAACGCCAACCGGCTCGGCCGCGACCCCCAGCCGGGCCTCGCGCAGCTCCGCTTCGCCCAGGGCCAGAGGGACGCGGCGCTGGCTTCGATCCGCCGTGTGCTGGGTGAAGCTGCCGACCCGAGCACCCGGGCGCGGGTGCTCGGCCCGTATGTCGAGATCGTCCTCGCGTCCGGCGACGTCGCAGCGGCCCGCATCGCTGCGGACGAGCTGGTGGAGATCGCTGCCACGTTTGGTGCACCGTTGCTGCGCACGTCTTCGGCACTCGCTGCAGGGGCGGTGTCGCTCGCCGAGGGTGACGCCCGCGCCGCTCTGGCCATGCTCCGGGTGGCCTGGACCGGCTGGCGCGAGCTCGAGGCACCCTATGAGGCGGCTCGCGTCCGGGTGCTGATCGCGCTCGGGTGCCGCGCGCTCGGCGACGAGGACAGCGCAGAGATGGAGCTCGATGCAGCCCGCGTGGTGTTCGAGCAGCTCGGCGCGACGCCGGACCTTGCTCGCATCGGTGAGTTGTCGCGGCTGGCGGTCAGCGCCGCGCCGGGAGGGCTGACCACCCGCGAGCGCCAGATCCTCGCTTTGGTGGCGACCGGCAAGACGAACCGAACGATTGCTGGCGAGCTCGTGATCAGCGAGAAGACAGTGGCCAGCCACGTCAGCCACATCTTCATCAAGATCGAGGTGTCGAGCCGAGCAGCCGCCACCGCGTACGCCTACGAGCACCAGCTCATCTGACCGCGCCTCCGCAGAAATACTGACCCTCGGCGTGAGGCGATTTCGATGGTTCGCCCGATGCGCGGCCGCCGGCTCGACCCTTACCTTGCTTGCACGAGGCAAACCACAACAGGGAGGGACCATGTCAAACAACAAGAACATCGAAGTGGTGCGCCGGCTCACTCAGGAAGGGTTCGTCGGCGGCGACGTCGCTCTCATCGATGAGCTGGTGGCGCAGGATTGCGTCGATCATGATCCGATGCAGGGTCAGGGGCAGGGGCGAGATGGGCAGCGACAGACTTGCCAGATGGTGGTCGACGGCCTCTCGGACCGCAGCACCCCGCAGCACGACCTCGTCGATGCAGGCGACACAGTGGTCGAGAGCTGGATCTTCCAGGGCACGCACACCGGTCAGTTCATGGGCATCCCCGCCACGGGCAAGCAACTATCTGTGCGCGGCATCGAGGTCTGGCGGCTGGCCGATGGCAAGATCGTCGAGCGCTGGGGTGTCATCGACAGTGGCGCCGTGATGGCACAGCTCGGGGTCCTCTCGTGAGGGCGGACGAGAAGGTTCGAGCAACGCCCGATCAGCGCAGCGTCGAGGTGTTGAGCCAGCGCTTCGCCGACGTCTTCTGCACGCTCGGCGCCGAAGATGATCTCTTCGCCGCTGACGCCTTCTTCGATCTGAACATGCCGGTCTGGCGCATGCAGCTGCAGACCCCGGACGCGTTCGTGTCACAGCTGAAGGCGATCGTGCAGGGCGAGGTACGGATCGACATTCTCCGGACCGTGGCGACGGGCTCGGGGTTCGTGACCGAACACGAGGAGCACCAGATGGTCGACGGCCAGGATCTGACTGCGCGTCGCCTCTGGCTCTGCGAGGTCCGCAGAGGCCGGATCAGCGAGGCCGTCGGCTACTGCAGCGGCGAGTGGGACGAAGAGCTCCGAGCCCGCCACGCTGGCGAAGCGCCGATGATCCGCCGATGACCGACCACTCCGGTCAGGCGCGCCGCCGGGACACGCTCAGCTGAGGAGGCCGGTTGAGGGACCGTACACGCCGCGGTACCGCCCGGTGGTCGTCATGAGCGCGTCGAGCTCGAAACAGGAGCGTTGCCGGACTCGCACCAGCTCGGCGCCCGCTGAGTCGCTGTGCCAGCCTGTTCTCTTGCATTGAACGGAGATTCAACGACCGGCGGTGGCCGGGAGGGGAGCAGTGTGGCCGACTGGCACCAAAACGGGTTCGGGACCGTGCTCGACCTCATGGAGTCGCGGCTCGACGCGGACCCCGGCGGTCGCTACCTCGATGTTGCCGGCACGGAGCTCACGGCGGCCGAGGTACGTGATGTCGCAACCCGCCTGGCGGCCGGCCTCCTGGCGCTCGGCGTCGAACCAGGCGACCGCGTCGCGACGCTGATGGAGAACCGGCCCGAAGCCATGTTGGCCTGGTGGGGGATCGTGCACGCCGGAGCTGTGGCAGTGCCGGTCAACTCCGCCTACAAGGGCACCTACCTCCGGCACCAACTCGCCGACTCCGGCGCCCGCGCCCTGATCGTCGAAGCCGATTTCGTCGACCGCGCAACTGAGGTGCTGCCCGAGCTACAGGAGCTGTCCATCCTCGTCGTCGTCGGTGGTGACGAGGTCGGCATGAACCGCCATGCGGGTCTCGATGTCGCACTGTCCTGGGACGACCTGGCGGCGGCCGGCGGATCGTGGGTGCGTCCCAGCGTGCGGCCTCAGGACCTGGCCACGTTCGTCTACACCGGCGGGACGACCGGTCCCTCGAAGGGCTGCATGCTCAGCCACGCGTACCACGGCGCCCTGAGCACACAGATCGGGGTCTGCTGGGGTCGCACAGCCGACGACGTGGTGTGGACCCCGCTCCCGCTGTTCCACCTCAACGCCATCGTCACTGCGGTGGTGGGCCCGCTGCTGTACGGAGGCCGGGCCGCGGTCTACCGCCGCTTCTCGGTCTCGAACTTCTGGCCGGAGATGAACCGCACCGGGGCAACCATCACCTCGACGCTGGGGACGATGGCCTATCTCCTGGCCAACGACGAGGACCGGCCGGAGATGCCACGATCTGGACGACCCGAGGCCAACACCACGCTTCGCCTGATGGGCGCGGTGCCGTTGCCCGTGGAGATCGACCGGACGCTGAAGGAGCGATTCTCGATCGACACGTTCAGCGGGGCGTTCGGGGTGACCGAGGCGAGCCTGATCTCGTGGCAGCCGCCGTCGGTGCGGAACAAGCCCAACGCGGCGGGGATCGCCAACCGCACGTACTTCGACGTCCGCATCTTCGACGGCGAAGACAACGAGCTGCCGATCGGCGCAGACGGAGAGATCGTGGTCCGTCCGATCCGTCCTCACGTGATGTTCGAGGGCTACTGGTCCCAGCCCCAGGCAACGCTGGATGCCAGCCGCAACTGGTGGTTCCACACCGGTGACATCGGCCGGCTCGATGAGGACGACTATCTCTTCTTCATCGACCGCAAGGCCGATTACCTCCGCCGCCGGGGTGAGAACATCTCCTCCTTTGAGGTGGAGTCCACCATCATGGGACACGAGGCGATCGCCGATGCCGTCGTCCACGCGGTCCCGAGCGAGCTCACCGAGGATGACCTCAAGATCACGGCCACCCTCAAGGCCGGGACCGACCTCGACCCCGAGACCCTGTTCCGCTGGTGCATCGATCACCTCCCGTACTTCGCCCTCCCCCGCTACATCGAGTTCCGAGCCGAGCTGCCTCGTTCGCCGGTCGGTCGGGTGTTGAAGCGCGAGCTGCGCGAGGACGGTGTCACCGAAGAGACGTGGGATGCCGACTCCTCAGGTGTGGTCTATGAGAAGCGATGACGGCTGTCACCACGCAAGCCGCTGGGCGAGCTCCACCGGATAGCCGTCGGGGTCGGCGATGAAGCCGACCATCGCGGGCCGTACGGCCAACGCACTACGCGGTGGCTCGCGCCGCCAGTTCGCCGAGATCGATGCCTTTCTGGCGTTGGAAACGGCCGGTGTCGTAGGGCCGGATCGACACGTCGTGCCCTGCGGCTTCGGCCCGCAGCGCGCCGACTGTGGAGCGCGCCTTGGCCCGATGGGCGAACGGATCGAACTTGAACCAGCGGCAGGCATTTTCGAACGTGATCTTGTTGACCTCGTCGTCGAGGACGCCGGCCATCACGGCGGCCAGTTCCTCGGGCGCGTTGGGCCACGACGAGTCCGAATGCGGGTAGTCGCACTCCCATGCGATGTTGTCGGTACCGATCAGGTGTCGGAGCTGAACACCTACCGGGTCGGCGATGAAGCAGGTGAGGAAGTGCTCGCGGAACACGTCGCTCGGCATCTGGTCGCCGAAGTCCTGACCGGTCCACAGGTGGTGCATGTCGTAGGTGCGGTCGAGCCGATCGAGGAAGTAGGGGATCCAGCCGATGCCGCCCTCGGACAGCGCGAAGCGGATGTCGGAGAATTGCTTGAACACCCGCGACCAGAGGAGGTCGGCCGCTGCCTGGCAGATGTTCATCGGCTGCAGGGTGATCATCACGTCGATAGGCGCGTCGGGAGCTGTGATCGCGAGCTGGCCTGAGGACCCGAGATGCACTGATACCACCACATCGCTCTCACACACTGCCTCCCACACCGGGTCCCAGGTGGGGCTGTGGAAGCTGGGCAGTCCCAACGTGGCCGGGTTCTCCGTGAACGTGATCGAGTGGCAACCTTTGGCCGCCACCCGGCGGACCTCAGCGGCGCAGAGCTCCGGGTCCCAGAGCGGGGTGACGGCCATGGGGATGAACCGCCCGGGGGCGCTGCCGCACCAGTCCTCGATGTGCCAGTCGTTGTAGGCCTGGAGCACCGCGAGCGCGAGGTCCTTGTCATCGGACGCGCCGAACACCCGGCCGCTGAAGCTCGGGAAGGAGGGGAAGCACATCGAGCCGAGCATCCCGCCGGCGTTCATGTCCTTGATGCGTTCGCTGATGTCGAAGCAACCAGGCCGCATCTCCTGGTAGGAGGTCGGCTCGATCCCGTACTCCTCCTTCGGGCGGCCGGCAACCGCGTTGAGTCCGATGTTCGGGATGATCGAGTCGTTGTAGGTCCAGACGTCGTCGCCCTTCTTGGTGCGGATGACCTTCGGGGCGCGATCCGCGAACCGGGCCGGCAGTCGGCCCTCGAAGAGGTGCGCTGGCTCGACGAGGTGGTCGTCGACGCTGACCATGATCAGGTCGTCGACATGCATGGAGGGCCTCCCGATACGCGTGGACCGGTGTAGGCGTCCGGTCCTCGATGTACTCAGTGAACTACAATTCGATCACTTGAACAAGACATCGCTGACGTATCAGGGGGGAGTGATCGGTGACCGATGACGAGTCCGAGCCGACGATCTACGCCGAGCGGATGTTCCCGGCGCCGACCGAACGCGGCATCGCCCGCGAGGACCGAGCGATGGCCAGTGTGGTGTCGGGGGTCGACACCGCGGAGCTCGGCTCGTGGCAGAACGAGCGCTGGTACCAGGGCGGCGGTCGCGTCGGTGAGAAGGCGGTCGAACGGATCACGATCTATCCCCCGACCCGCGGCCTGCAGACCCAGGGAGACCCGTTCGAGGCGGTGAAGATCGGGGTACTCGTCGACATGGACATCGGCCAACTGCTGGCCGACTGGATCGACGCGACGATCCTGGCCATCGAGGACGCGCTCACCGAGGGCGTGTACGACCGACCGGTGGAGATCATCACCGTCGA
>JBBSGQ010000150.1:0-8328 GCA_038253965.1 Acidimicrobiales bacterium
GCTCGGCCGGCGGAACAGCGTCGGGCCGACCTTGCGTCCGAACCAATATCCGCACTGGTCACCGACCACTGCGGCCAGGAACAGCACGACGAGCACGATCGGCAGGGACGGCACGTGCTGGGCGAACTTGTGGAAGGACGAGCCAGCTTCGTTCGCTGCGGAGGACGTCAGGAACCCGGTGAAGAACAGCAGCGAGTCGCCAGGGAAGAAGAAGCCGAAGAGGAGGCCGGACTCGGCGAAGATGATCGCAGTGACGACGAAGATGGCGCTGCTGCCCGCCTTTTCGAACCAGAACTCCGGCTTCAAGAAGCTGGAACCGACTACAGACATCCACGAGAGCATCCGGCGACGTTACTGCCACCGGTCAGGTCCTCTCGCGCAGGACCCTCGACTCGCCGTTGCGGAAGGACCGACCCGGGCTCAGGCCGACCGGCCGAGGACTGCGGGAGCCGGCGCAGAGGCCGAGCGGTGCCGGAAGCGGTTCTCGACCAGTCGATACGACAGTTCGGTGAGTGCGGCGGTCGGCACGATCCCGACCACCAGGCGCAACCACTGCGGCCGGCTGCCCATGTGCTCGGCGATGAAGACGAAGATCGGGACGTGCCACAGATACAGGCTGTAGGACCGCCGTCCGAGGAACCTCAGCCAGCCGGCCCTCCAGCACCGGTGCACGCCCCACTCCGGGTCGAGCACCGCAGCCACCACCACCACCGCACAGCTCACTGCGATGAGGGAGAGCAGCGGCCCGTGGTACAGCCGCGGGTCGCCGGTATCAGAGTCGAGGCAGACGAACAAGATCACTCCGAGCGCACCGAGCGCCGGGACCCGCAGGCGACGCCCCGTCGTGGCGCCGACCCATCCCCAGGAGCAGATGAGCGCGCCCAGGCAACCGAGGAGGATGACATCGGAGTGCGTGTCGGTGCGCACGTAGAGGGGCAGGAAATGGGCCTCGTCGGTCCACATGCGCCAGCGGTGGACGGCGATGGCCACCACGCTGGCTAGCACGAGAGCGGCGAACGCGGGCCGAGGGACGCGAAGGCGGTGGATCACGATGAGCACCAGCGGCCAGGCCAGGTAGAACTGGGCCTCTATCGACAGCGACCAGGTGTGACCCAGGTGCAGCAGGAACGCTCGACCCGACGCTTCCTGCCAGTTGCTGACGTACAGCAGGCTCGAGACCACGCTGTTGCGCAGCGTCTCTCCGAACACCCCGCCGAAGAGCAGGAAGAGAACGGCCACACCGGCGACGGCGAACACCAGCGCAGGGAGGAGCCGGCGGATCCGTCTCATGGCGAAGGCGCCGAGAGCGATGCGGCCGCGACGGTCGAACTGGCTGACCAGCCCCGTGGTGATGAGGAAGCCGCTGAGCGCGAAGAACAGGTCGACGCCGACGTAGCCGCCGGGCAGGCGAAGTGACCATCCCGCCGTGAGGTAGGCCGTGTGGTACGCGACGACGAGCACGACGGCGAGCCCGCGGATGCCGTCGAGCTGCGGGAGATAGCTCAGCGACGGGCCTGGGGCCTTCGGCTCCCTCCCCTCGGCCACCGCCGGATCCTAGGCTTTGTCGGCAGTTCCTGGAACGGCCGGTCCGAACCACGATGTGCGGTGGCCGGTTTCTCAGGCGTGCGCTCGCTCGGGCTGGTTCCACTCGGTCCAGCCGACGCCGTGGCGAGCCTCGCCGCCGACTTCGTGGAACCGGCACAGCGCCCTCGGAAAGCGCGACACGCGCCCGTCGGGAGCGGTGAGCAGGACCGGTGAGAACGCCACGGGCTCGATCCGCATCGTCACGTTGTCGAACAGACAGGTCCCCTGCTTCGGCAGACCTTCGCGGCCGAGGTCCTGAGCGCGGTCGAAGGTCGCGACGGCGACAAGGGGCTGGCCGGGAAGTTGCACGTAACCAGTCTGGAAGATAGGCGAGCCGTCCCAGGTGACGTGGGTGCCGTGGAACCGGGTGCCGTCGTCGAGGCGACCAGAGGTCCACGACCAGCCCAGGGTCCACCAGTCCCGCACACCCCAGGAGTGGTCACGCTGCCCCCAGCCGTCGAACTCGATGCGCTCGTCACCGACGAGGATCTCGCCGTGCACCTTGCACGGCACCTCATAACGCGTGACGCCCCCCGGATAGGCGTAGGTGCCACCATCGGTCTCCCACTCGAGATCGAGGCCCAACGGCACCCGGTCGCCCCGGAGGTCTCCGTACACCTCGGCGGGGTCCTCGACGCCGACTGCGAACGCCTCGCACCCGACGGTGAAGTGGTCGAGCGGGATCTCCACCGTGTGGTCGGCCCACAAGCCCTCGGTGCGGATCTCGAGTGACCGTCCGGGCGGGATGGGCGCATCATGATCGATCACGGTCACCAGTGGACGATCCTCCCCCACCACGCAGGCCCAGTACCAAGCTGCGCCCCGGTCCGGGGTGTAGTTGGGATACAGGCCGAGCCGCACATAGCCGCCGAGGGTGCCGGCATCGTTGGTCCAGTCGAGGTACCAGGACTCGTTCCAGAACTGCTCAGGTCCTGGTTCATGGCGGCCTTCGTCACCAGGCTCGGCCGCCGCGGTGGTCACATGCGCCAGCGGCGTCGTCTCGTCGGTCATCGGTCCCTCGTCAGGTGGTCTCGGGAAACAGGGAGTAGTAGTCGCCGTCGTCCTCGGTCGCCTGGTTCTCGCCCTCCATGGCAGAGAAGAGCTGATACCAGGGGTCCGGCATGTCGCGGGGCACTGTCCAGTCCAGATCCTCGCCGATACCGGAGAGATCGGCGAACGGCTTCAGGAACGAGAAGTAGACGTAGGCGCCGCAATGGATCTTCTCGTCGCGTGACATCGCAGCGATCGCCCGGTAGTGCGACGCCTGGGCAACGCGCACTGCAGCCATGATCTCCTCGAGCTCGTCGAGGGGTACCGGTCGCAGCGAACGGTCAGGCGTGTCGGTGGTGAACAGAGAGAACCCGACCAACCGGTCGAGATAGTCCTCAGGGGTCGTGCGCGATGATCCGAAATCACTGATCCTGACATCGACGCCGTCGAGCACGAGGGCCGCGGTGAGGTTCGCGTACGGGACATCGGCCGCCACATCCGACCAAGCGAAGTCGCTCTGGCCGATCCGGTAGTAGTCGCGCACGAGAAGTGTGCGCCCGTCGGACATCGGATACGGACCGGTGTCACCGGTGCCGACCCGTGTGTCGAAGTACAGCAGGAAGAGGTGGTTCACCAACGTCGCGTTCCACCGCTTGATGCGTGCTCGATCACCGTCATCTGCGACAGAGACGACGGCGCCGGACAACACCGCGATGACCTCGTCGTCGTAGGGGCGAACGACCCCGTCGGCGTCCCAGGCCTGACGGGTTCCGTCGTCGCCCCGAAACGCCATCGCCGCCCGTTCCCAGAAGTCGAGCACCGCATACGCGGCCGCCGGGTCATCCCGACCGGGTTCGATCGCCTGTACCACCTTGCGTCCGAGGAGAAAGAAGTTGGCGAGCGACCACAGGTACACCGTGTTGACCTGCACGCCCGGCCTTCGGCCGCGTCGCCCGACCTCCTCGGCGGCCATCGAGGTCTCGATGCGGCGGACCATCTCCGGATAGCGAAGGTAGGCCTCGACGCAGGCCACGACGATGTACGCGGTCACGGGAATCAGGGCGGACTCGAGCGACGTTCGCTCGTCGGTCAGGGCTCGGGAGATCGGCGCGTGGTACGCGATCAGTCGGTTCGCCTCCGCGATCGTGCGTTCACTCATGTCCGACCTCGTGCAGGACCGCCTCGTTGTCGGGGCTGGAGCAGTCAAGATCGACAGTTGTCCCATCTGCGGGCTCGACACCGATGAACGTGGTGTCCACCGAGCACGGCACCTGGAACTCGCGGCTCACGATGCCGATGTGGCTACGAGGTGTACCGCTCGTGCAGATGATGGCCGCCAGCTCGTGGTACAGGGGTGCGAGGAAGGTCGCCCCGGCGTCACGCACACCGGCGACGACTCCTGCCGCTCCCGTGTCCATGAGACCGAGCACATCGTCCGGCCCCTCGAGCCACCGCAACGTCCCGCGCACCAGCGGTGCATCGAACACCTTGGTCCCGCGTCCGATCTCCGGCATCGACCGGATGGTAGACCGGCTGACCTGGTCGTCAGCCTGGCGTCTACGCTCCGCCGTCATGGTCCCGTACCTGAGCGCGGCGTGGCTGGCCGAGGCGGACGCCGCCGCGTCGCAGAGCGACCCGCTTCGCAACGTCACCGCTGACGTCGCCCTGGTGGTGCAGCAGGAAGTGACCGGCGGACCGGGCGGCGACACGGCTTACCACGTGGTGGTCGACCATGGGGCAGTGTCGGTGCGACCCGGACGGGCGGCGCAACCGGATGTCACGTTCACCGAGGACCACGCGACGGCTGTCGCGATCGGTCGAGGGGAGCTGAGCGCTCAAGCAGCGTTCATGATCGGCAAGTTGCGGGTCCGGGGTGACCTCGAACGGCTCCTGATCCACCAAGACGCGTTCTCCGGCATCGATGACGTGTTCGACGAGTTGCGGGGGCGAACGACGTGGCCCGTGGCCACCTGAGCGTCTGCCTACGGGGCCGGTAACCACCGTGCCCGAGCTGCCCGAGGTGCAGGCCCATGCCGAACGACTCGATGGCGCGTTCGGCGGCACCGCGCTCGCCCGCTTCACACCCATCACGTTCACCGCACTCAAGACGTTCCGCCCCGATCCGGCCGAGGCTGCCGGCCAGCCGCTCGTATCCGTGGGTCGCCGCGGCAAGATGCTGCTGCTCGACGTCGAGCCCGTGATCTTCATCGTCCACCTCATGCAAGGTGGCCGACTGAAACCCGATGACAAGCAAGCGAAGAAGCCGCGCGGCGGCATCGCCCGCTGGACCTTCGCCGACGATCGTGCTCTGCTCCTCACCGAGGCCGGAAGCGAACGCAAAGCGGGGGTCTGGGCGGTCGCCGGCGACCCGGAGACCCAGGAGCCGCTGGTCGAGCTCGGGCCCGACGCCGATCAGGTGACCGGGCCGATGTTGGCTGATCTGCTGGCTGCTAGGTCCATGCGCCTGCACGGGTTCCTCCGGGACCAACACATCCTCGCCGGGCTCGGGCGTCGGCTGGCCAACGAGATCTGCCACCGCGCCAAGCTCTCGCCCTTCGCGGCGACCTCGAAGATCGACGGGGATGGCGTCGCGACGCTGGCCGACGCGATCCGTGCCTGCATCGATGAGTCGCTGGTCTACGAACGCAGCCGCGCCGACATGAGCTCGTCCAAGGACCGGCCGGGCAGCGTCCACCACCGTGAGGGCGAGCCGTGCCCGGTGTGCGGCGACCCGGTGCGCGCCGTGGAGTACCGCAGCTACACGGTCAACTACTGCCCAACCTGCCAGACCGACGGCCGCATCCTCGCCGACAACACCACCTCCAAGTTCCTGAAGTAGCGGTGAACGTCGAACTCGACGCAATAGCCGCGCCCCGGCCCCGCTATTGCGTCGAGATCAGCCGATCAGGCCGAGCTCCTTGACCGCGTCGCGCTCCTCTTCCAGCTCGGAGACAGAGGCGTCGATCCGGCCCCGGGAGAACGCGTCGATGTCGAGACCCTGCACGATCGACCATGCACCATCGACGCACGTGCAGGGAAACGATGACATCAGCCCCTCGGCGACGCCATAGCTGCCGTCGGACCGCACACCCATCGACACCCAGTCATCACCAGCCGAGCCGAGCATCCAGTCGTGCACGTGGGCGATCGCCGCGTTGGCTGCCGACGCGGCCGACGATGAGCCACGCGCCTCGATGATGGCCGCTCCCCGCTTCTGGACGGTCGGGATGAACGTGTCCTCGATCCAGCTCTGATCCCCGATCACCTCAGCCGCGTTCTTCCCGCCGACCTCCGCGTGGAAGACGTCCGGGTACTGCGTGGCCGAATGGTTTCCCCAGATCGTCATCTTCCCCACGTCGTTCACGGTGGCTCCGGCCTTCGCCGCGAGCTGGGCGATGGCGCGGTTGTGGTCGAGTCGGGTCATCGCGGTGAATCGCTCGTGGGCGATGTTCGGCGCATTGTTCATAGCGATCAGCGCGTTGGTGTTGGCGGGGTTGCCGACGACCAAGATGTGCACATCATCGGCTGCGCTGTCCGACAGCGCCTTGCCCTGGGCGGTGAAGATCGCACCGTTGACCTCGAGCAGCTCGCCCCGCTCCATGCCTTTCGTGCGCGGCCGGGAGCCGACCAGCAGCGCGATGTTGGCGCCATCGAACGCCTGGTTGGCGTCGTCGGTCTTCACCGTGCCGGCCAGCAGCGGGAACGCGCAGTCGTCGAGCTCCATCGCCACGCCGTCGAGCGCACCGAGGGCCGGCGTGATCTCGAGCAGCTGCAGGATGACCGGCTGGTCGGGGCCGAGCATCTCACCGCTCGCGATGCGGAACAGCAGGCTGTACCCGATCTGACCGGCGGCCCCGGTCACGGCGACGCGGACGGGCTCGGTGGGCATGTGCGGCTCCTCGGGCAAACCGGATGGACCGCAGCGACCTTACCCAGCCGCGGCCCCATGACCCAGCGCCAGCGCAGCGCCCATCGGCCGCCGTCGGCTCACAGCTGCATGGCTTTCACCTGCAGGAACTCCTCCAGGCCGTACTTGCCGAGCTCTCGACCGTTCCCGGACTGCTTGTAGCCACCGAACGGGGCCACGGCGTTGAAACCACCGCCGTTGATCTCCAACTGGCCGGTCCGGATGCGACGCCCGACTGCCTTGGCCCTGTCGACATCTGCACCCCACACCCCGCCTGACAGGCCGTAGACCGTGTCGTTGGCGATGCGAACGGCATCCTCTTCGTCCTGGTACGGGATCACCGAAAGCACCGGCCCGAAGATCTCCTCCTGGGCGATGGTCATCCCGTTCGAGACATCGGAGAAGACCGTCGGCTTGACGTAGTACCCGGTCGGCAGATCCTCGGGTTGGTCGGCCCCGCCGGTGACGAGCGTGGCGCCCTCGTCGATGCCCTTTTGGATGTAGTCCCGAACCCGTGTGCGCTGGGCATCGGAGATCAGCGGACCGAGCCGACCAGCGCCGCTCACCGGGTCACCGATCGTGTAGGTGTTCTCGACCTCGTCGCGAATGATGTCAACGATCTCGTGCTGCTTGGCCGCTGGCACGAGCATGCGGGTGAACGCGGTGCAGGTCTGTCCGGAGTTGAGGTAACAGCTGCCCACGCCGGCCCGGACCGCCTTGTCGAGCTCTTCACCTTCCAAGTCGTCGAGGATGACGTTGGCCGACTTGCCGCCGAGCTCCAGAGCTACCCGCTTCACCGTCTCCGCCGCGACCTGGCTGACCCGCTTCCCGGCCCGGGTCGACCCCGTGAAGCTCACCATGTCGATGGCGGGGTGAGCGGCGATCGCCTCCCCCACGATCTCGCCGGTGCCCGAGACGAGGTTGAACACGCCATGGGGAAGACCGATCTCATCGATGATCTCAGCGAGGATGAAAGCGTTGAGCGGCGCGATCTCACTCGGCTTCAGCACGACTGTGCAACCTGCGGCCAGCGCCGGCGCGACCTTGGCCACGATCTGGTGCAGCGGATAGTTCCACGGCGTGATGCAGCCGACCACACCGACCGGCTCGCGGACGACGAGAGAGTTGCCGATCTGCTCTTCGAACGGGAACTCGTCGAGGATCTGGACGTACGAGCCCGACACGGCCTGCGGGAGACCGGCCTGGATGAGCTGGGAGAGGAACATCGGCATGCCGACCTCGCCACAGATGGTCTCTGCGAGCTCCTGGTTGCGGGCGCCGATCCCGTCGGACATGGCCTGTAGGAACTTCGACCGCTCCTGTGGATCGGTCTGCGACCAGGTGTCGAACGCAGTTCTCGCCGCGCCTGCCGCGCGGTCGACATCGTCGGCCGTGCCGTCAGGGACCCGACCCATCACCGCCTCGGTCGAGGCGTTGATCACATCGATGCTCTCGGAGCCCGAAGACGGGACCCAGGCCCCATCGATGTAGAGCTTGTCGTAGTTCTGCATGTCCCCGGATCCTCCGAACGTTCGCTGATGGTCCTGTCAGGCAAGCTACCCGGCAAGGCGGTAGACGGCACCGGGGAACGCCCAGCCGACCGATCCGGTCAGCCGGTGGCCACCGTGTCGGTGTCGCGGGCGCTGCGCAGCACAGTCCCCGGGAGCGCGCCGGTGGCGTGGCCGTCGGCGACGGTCTCGACACCGTTCACCCACACCCGCACGACGCCGACAGCCTCGGCGGTGAGCCGAGCCGAACCGCCGGGCAGGTCGTGCACCAGCGTTGCATGCTCGGCCCCGATCGTGGCGGGGTCGAACACGACGATGTCGGCGTGCTGGCCCTCGGCC
>JBBSGQ010000151.1:0-8298 GCA_038253965.1 Acidimicrobiales bacterium
CGGGTACTCGTGCTGGTGCTCGAACACCATTCGCACCGCGCGCTCGCGCAACTCGGCCGGGTGTCTCTGCCCCTTCGGAAGTGCAGGCATCGCTCCATCCTCTCAAGAGAAGGAGCAGTCACCAGACCCGGGGCGCTTCAGGAGGCGAGGCGACCAATCAACACGGCGTCGTTACGCCAGGCGCAGCCTGGTGAGGACAACGGTGGTGACCCCGCCGGGCGACCTATCCGCGCGAGTCCTCAGACCGTCAAGCGTGTCGGATCGTCAAGCGTCTCGACCGCGCCGAATCGTGCGGCGCAGCATGTAGGCCCGAACCAGAGCAGTCAGAAGCACACCCACCATGACGAGCCTGCCGATCGGGTCATGAATGACCGTGAGCAACAGCAGTGAGATGACGAACACCGCAACCACCATGGCGAGGCCGATACGCACTCGACGCGGATCAGGGCCAGGGATCTGTGCGCTGCTCACGGCCGCGAGTGTCGTCCGGACTCACCACAACTGTCGAGCCGCGAGGGGTTCCGATGACGCTCAAGTGACGTTCGGTCACTGAGCTCAATGGGCGTTCAGATTTGTGTCAGCAGGTCGACCTGCTCGCTTCACGTAGCGGTGACGGCGGTGTCATGGGGCTGCCGTATCTTTCGGCGCAGGTGACATGACCATCCGTCAACCCCGGCAATTTGCCTGAAAGGAACTCCCAATCATGGCTTGTATTCGGCCGTATCTCTTGGACCGAAGGAGATGGTGCTGATGCGTCGTAAAATCGTGACCGGGCTTGGCATCGCCGGGGTCCTGACGGTAGCGATGGCCGCGCCGGCCTTCGCGCAGAAAGCTCCGACGGTGCCGGATCCCGGTGGGACGGGGATCGCTACGAGCCTCAACTTGTTGTGGATCGTGATCGGCGCGGTGCTCGTCATCTTCATGCAGGCTGGCTTCGCTCTGGTGGAGACAGGTTTTTGCCGGGCCAAGCACGCGGCTCACGTGGTGTCGACCAACTTCGCCGTCTTCGGCCTGGGCTTCGTCGCCTACTACATCCTCGGCTATGGGCTGATGTTCGGCGGCTACAGCGACGTTGGGCTCGCCAACACATCGATCTTCGGCTACACCCACGCGCTAGGCGGCAACCTGGTCGGCAGTGGGCACTGGGTGTTCTTGTGGAAGGGCGGCTTCATGCTGACCGACCTCAAGGGCCCGTTTGGCGCATCCGTGTTGGCGTACTTCCTCTACATGGTGGCGTTCATGGACACCACGGCCACGATCCCCACCGGCGCCATGGCCGAACGGTGGAAGTGGAAGGCGTTCGTGGGTTGGGGCTTGTTCTGCGGTGCCATCTACTACCCGCTGTTCGGGGCGTGGACGTGGGGTGGCGGCTGGCTCAGCCAGCTCGGCAACAGCATGCACCTCGGCTTCGGTTACGTGGACTTCGCCGGGTCCGGCGTGGTGCACGCGATGGGCGGTGCCGCTGCTCTCGCCGGGACTCTGGTGCTCGGTCCCCGCATCGGCAAGTACAACGCGGACGGGTCGGCGAACACGTTGCCCGGCCACCACATCCCGATGGCCCTGTTGGGCACGTTCATCCTGCTGTTCGGCTGGTTCGGGTTCAACGCCGCGTCGACCTTGGCCGCGACGGACGTGCAGTTCGCCATCGTCGCCGCCAACACCGCCCTCGCAGCGGCGTTCGGCGCGGTCGCAGCCATGTTCTTCGTCATGTTCCGGGGAGAGAAGCCAGACCCGGGCATGATGGCCAACGGGATGCTCGCCGGCCTCGTCGCCATCACTGCGCCGTGCGCCTTCGTCGACCCCTACGCGGCTGCGATCATCGGCATCGTCGCCGGAGTCCTCGTTGTGGTGGCGATCCGCTTCATCGACAAGCGCGGCGTCGACGATCCGGTGGGTGCCATCTCGGTCCACGGCGTGTGCGGCGTTTGGGGCGTGCTGTCGGTCGGCCTCTTCGCCAACGGCAACTATGGCTCCGGCTGGAACCTGACCGACCATGGAACCGCAGGCGTAACCGGCATCTTCCACGAGCTCAGCCTCGGCATACGCCAGCTGGGTGCGCAGGCGATCGGCGCCGCAACCATCTGCATAGTCATGTTCCTCGTCGCCTTCGCCTTCTTCAAGATCCAGAACATGGTCATGAAGGGTGGCATCCGGCCCACCGCAGACGTCGAGGAAGCCGGCATGGACATTCCCGAGATGGGCGTGCTGGCCTACCCGGAGTTCACCCCCGAGGCGGTCGTTGTGCACGATGACAAGGGAAGGACGCCTGAAAGGGTGTAAGGCAATACAGGCCCCCCCGGAGAGCGGGCAGGGCACCACGCCGGCCCCGCCTCTGGCCGTTTTCGGATTGAGACCATGAACATCCCAACGGTGCTCACCGACATCCTCGTGGTGCTCGTCGCAGCCAAGCTTGCGGCGGAGCTCGCGGAGCGCATCGGCATCCCCGCTGTCGTCGGCGAGATCGTCGCTGGAGTTCTCGTCGGCCCCTCTGTGCTGCACCTGGTCGGAAACCAGGACGAGGTGCTGCGAACCCTCGGAGAGCTCGGCGTCATCCTGCTACTGCTCGATGTCGGTCTCGAGATGGACCTGGCCGAGCTCGGCAAGGTCGGGCGGGCATCGATGCTGGTGGCCACCGTTGGTGTCGTGACGCCGCTCGTCCTGGGGTTGGGTGCGATGGAGTTGTTGGGCAACGACTTCAAGTCATCGCTGTTCGTTGCAGCTGCGCTGACCGCCACCAGCGTCGGCATCACCGCCCGTGTGTTCGGTGATCTTCGGGCCCTTGCTACGACCGAGGCCCGCATCGTCCTCGGCGCAGCGGTGGCCGACGACGTGATGGGTCTGGTGGTGCTCACCGTCGTGGTCCGCCTGGTGACCGAAGGCTCGGTGTCGGTGCTGGCCGTGATGGGCATCGTGCTGGTTGCTGTCGCCTTCCTTGCGGTGGGGAGCGTGGTCGGAGTGCGGATCACCGGCCCGTTGTTCTCACTCGTCAATCGATTGTCTCGTTCCACCGGCACCCTCGTCGCGCTCGCACTTTCGTTCACGCTCGCCTACGCCCGTTTGGCCGACGTGGCCAAGCTGGCACCCATCGTCGGCGCATTCGTGGCCGGTATCGCGCTGACACGAAGCGACCAGGCCGGTCGGATCCGTCGTGAGCTCGCGCCGGTCGGTCACCTGTTCATCCCGGTCTTCTTCCTGCAGATCGGCATCGACGCGAAAGTCGAGTCCTTCGCGCGTGGTGGGGTGCTCCGAGATGCTGGTGTGCTGCTCGCCGTCGCCGTGGTGGGCAAATTGGTGTCGCCCCTCGGGGCGATCGGCTCACCGGGCGACAAGCTCCTGATCGGGCTCGGCATGCTCCCGCGTGGCGAGGTCGGCCTCATCTTCGCGACGATCGGTCTCCAGAACGGGGTTCTCGGCAGCGACCTGTACGCCGCGCTGCTCCTGGTCGTGCTCGTCACGACGCTGGCGGCGCCCCAGCTGCTGAAGGTTCGGTACAACCAGATCCGCTCGAAAACCAAACCCGGGTCACTAGCGGTCACGGCGATGATGCCTCAAGGGGGCTGGCTCGTGGTTCGCGACGGCGAGGTGTCGTTCGCTGCGCGACCCGCCGATGATGCCGGCCTCATCGTGGCGCTCCAGGCAGCAGTTCGCGTCGGTCGCAACCAACCGACCCCCGAGCTGTTCGACTGGCTCGTCAACCTGCCGGCCGGGGTTCTAGAGTGGGATGCGCGGGCAACCGATGCGCTGTTCGACGTGATCGAGCGTGGGAACGCTCGTTCCTGGCGGTTCCTCGATACCGTCGGCGTACTCGATCAAGCACTGCCCGAGCTGGCCGAGGCGATCCGATCGCGCGACGTCGACCCGTTCACCCTCGACCCGCTCGACAGTCACCGCTTCGTGATCCTGGAGCAACTGCGCCGTCTCGACCCCAGTGAGCCACTGGCGCTCGAGTTCGAGCGCCTACAACACATCGACCGGCTTCTCCTGGCGCTCCTGCTGGCCGAGGGACTCGACGGCCAGCGCGACCCCAAGGGAGCCTCGCGTCGCATCGCCGAACGCCTGGGCATGGATGCGGACGCCGTCGACGACGTGGGCCGGCTGGTCGAGGACCGCGAGCTCCTGTGGGCGGCCGCGCATCGCCCGGCCGGGTTCTCCGAGGAAGCAGTCCTGCAACTCGCCTCCTACCTCGACACGCCCGACCACTCCCGTGCGCTCTACGTGCTCACCGCCCTGCGAGGAGCCGACCGTGATCGGTGGGAGCTCGCCCGCCTGCGCGACCTCTACGACCTGATCCAAGGTGTGCTCGCCGACGATGAGCTCACGGGTGCCGAGGCACGCAACCTCGTCGAGCTGCGACGGGCCGAGGCATTGGACCTGGCCGAGGCCGATCCGAGGGTTCGCGCCCGCATCGCGAACGCCCCACGCGCCTACCTCCTTCGACAGGATGCCCCAGCCATCGCTCGCCACGCTGCGCTTCTCAGCAGGGCTCCGTCCAATCGTTCGGTCCGCGTCGCAGTCACCGACGACGTCGAGTGCCGGTGGATCGATGCCACGGGCCGGGACCGGCCAGGTCTTTTCGCAACGATCACCGGGGTGCTCGCACAGCGGGACCTCGTGATCGTCCACGCGACCCTCGCGACATGGCCGGATGGCGCGGCTCTCGAGTCGTTCTGCGTGCGCAGCAGCGAAGCCCCCGATCCCCACGCCCTCGAGGAAGCCATCGCCGCTGTACCCAGGGACCAGCTGGCGAGTCCGTCGTTGGCCGAGGCGACCACGTCGTTCGACGATCAGTCGTCACCCTGGCACACAGTGTGCGAGGTTGAAGCGCCCGACAAACCAGGTCTCCTGCACGTGCTCGCCACGGCCTTCGCGGCCTCCGGTATCGAGGTCCTCGCCGCCACCGTCATGAGTAACGACGGTGTTGCATTCGACCGTTTCGAGCTCACTGATCACAACGGCCGCAAGCTCGACAACGCCACCAAAGAGTCGTTCTGTGACTTCGTTCGCTGTGGGGTCGCAACCGGTCGGCGCCGGCTACGGCAGCGGTATGTGCTCGCCACAGCGCCCTAGACAGAGCAGCCTCTGCCCGAGTCAGAGCCAGTTAGTACGTTTGAAGCGACGATAGAGCAACAGGCAGACCACGACCATGGTGGCGAGGACCACGGGGTAGCCGAGCCGGTGCTCGAGCTCCGGCATGTGGGTGAAGTTCATGCCGTAGATCGCACCGAGGACGGTCGGGAAGGCGCCGATCGCCAGCCAGGCCGACATCTTGCGCTGATCGTCGTTTTGGCGCAGGGCGACTTGGGCCAGGTTGGCGTTCAGGATGTCGGCGAGCTGCTCGCGGAAGTCCTCGGCCTCGTCGATCACCGACCGCAGGTGGTCGCCAACGTCGCGGAAGTACTCGGTGAGCTCGAGACTGCAGTACGGCACCTGCCCGTGAACGAGGCGAGCGACCGCGTCGCCCAGCGGTTTGGCAGCGCGGTAGAAGTCGAGCGACTCCTTCTTGAGCTGATACACCCGCTGGGTGGGGTCGCCTCCCACGGTGCGCTCACCGAACACCTCGTCTTCCACCTCGCTGATGTCATTGTCCAGGCCCGCCACCACCGGCGCGTAGTCATCGACCACGTGGTCGATGACCGCATGCAGGACGGCGGCCGGACCGAGCGACAGCAGATCCGCAGAACCCTCGAGACTCCGTCGCACCTGTGACAACGCACTGGCTTCGCCGTGCCGGACGGTGACCACGAAGCCCTCGCCGACGAAGACCTGGATCTCAGCGAACTCGACGGTCTCAGATGCGTCGATGTAGCGGGCGGTCTTCACCACCACGAAGACGCAGTCCTCATACACCTCGATCTTCGGGCGCTGGTGACCACGAAGTGCGTCCTCGACCGCCAAGACGTGGAGGTTGAACTCTCGCTGGACTCTCACAAACTCCTCCGCCGTTGGCTCGTGGAGGCCGATCCAGACGAACGAGTCGGGTTCGCGGCCGGCCTCGAACGCGGCTTCGAGAGCAAGCTGGCCGGCTCGCCGCTCCCCTTTGGTGTACACGGCGCAGTCGACGATCACGAGGCGCGAGACGTTACTGCCAGTGCCGTGTCCGGCGCCGCTGAGCCGGCGGCGCTCAGGCCTGGCCAGATCACAGCGTGCAACGCCATCAACGCCGAGCGAACAGCATGTTGCCTCGGCTGACTCTGCTCTCAGTGCGTCCGAAACGTGTTGTTGTCGGTGTGATCGCCGGCCAGCCAACGGGCCAGCTCGTCGCGGGCCCGCGCTCGGCGAACGGGCGCTGCGTCGAGGGCCTCCGGTTTGTCGACGGTGATCTCGATGAGCAGCCCGTCAGGATCAGGGACGTAGAGCGACGAGCAGTACCCGTGGTCGATCGTCACGTTGAACGCTGCTGCCGCCTCGGCCCGAGCGGCGATAGCGGCCTGCACCTCGACCGTCGCATCGAGCGCCACGTGGTCATAAGCCGACGACGGAGACGCTGTGTTCGCCTTCTGTGTGTCGGGATCAGCGAATTGGAAGAAGGCCAGGCACGAGCCGTCGGCGAGCTCGAAGAAGGTGTGGCAGTAGTCGGAGTCGTCGGCTGTCTCGCACCAGGTCACGACGAGCGGAAGGCCGATTATCTCCTCATAGAACTGCCGGGTTCGTTCCTGGTCGGCCACGACGAATGCGTGATGGTGCAAACGCCGTGGCCGCGAGTCGGTCGAGCTCATCGCGCGACCAGACCGTCGAGCTGGCGGGGAACGCCCTGCTCGATGGGGATCACGTCGGCGGGGAGGTCCTGGCTGACCACGATGCCCCTCGCCTCCAACTCGTCGAGGAACATCGGTAGCACGTCCATGGCACCGGTCGCCAGGTCGTGGAGCACGACCACCGCGTGGTCGAGCCGGTCAACATCGGCCAGCGCGGTGTCGACCCACTTGACCGGATCCTCCCAGTCGCGTGGCACCGAGTTCCACAACACGCAGGTGTACCCGCCCTCGCAGAGCACCTCGACGGCGGCAGGGCTCAACAGATGCGGGCCGATGAAGCCACCGCCGCCGAACGGGCGGAAGAAGCGTCGCTCGTGCACGAGGTCACCGAGCAGCTCCTGGGTGTCTTGTATCTCCCGCAACGCGTGGGCCCGATCGAGCCCCTCGCCGAGTGGTGTTGCGTGGGTCATCGAATGGTTCCCTATCCAATGACCCTCAGCGACTGCCCGTTCCGCCAAGTCCCGACCACCCTTGCGGGCCAGCATCGTGCCCACGAGGAAGAACGTGGCGCGCAGCTCCCGCTCCGCCAGCACGTCGAGCACCCACTCGGTGGTTCCTGGTGCTGGTCCGTTGTCGAACGTGAGGGTCACTGGCATGCGGATGCAAGTCTGCCATCCGGGCCGTGTGTTGGTCGCCAGAGGTTGGATCGCGCTTGCTCGCGGAGGCTACGAGGGCGAGACGATTCAGCCGCCGACCGTGGACGCCCCGAATCGGGCGATCTCGGCCGGCAGATCGAGGGGGCGGACCCCGGGCGGCGAGTCTGGATCCAGGCGGTCCGCCGGCACGATCCAGCAGACCTCGAACTCAAGTCCGTCGGGGTCATGGGCGTAGAGGCTCTTGCTGGCGCCGTGGTCGCTCGCTCCGACGAGTGCACCCGCCTCGGTCAACCGCCGGGAGAGGTCAGCCAGTTCGGCCAAGGTCGGCACCTCCCACGCCAGGTGGTAGAGACCGACTGTCGACCGGCCGGCAGCTGACGGCCCGGCGTCAGAACCGATCGTGAAGAACGCGATGTCGTGGTCGTTGGTCGAATCGGGCGCCTGGAGGAACACGCCCCCGGAGAACGAGGCAACGGTGCGGAAGCCGAGCACCTCTTGGTAGAACGCGGCCGAGCGCTCCGCGTCGCGGACGTACAACACCGCATGGTTCAAACGAACGATGCCCATGGTGGTTCCTCTCGTGACGAGCGAACCGTCCGGCTGTCGGAAGAATCGTTTCCTCCCTCCGGCCGCACGGCTGGCGGACTGAGGTCAGCCGCCCCGGAGGACGGCTTCGACCTCGAGGTTGAGCTTGATCCAAGGGAGCCGATCTCGCTGTGGGCCGGGTCGAACGCCCAGATGCCCGCA
Organism: Acidimicrobiales bacterium; assembly: GCA_038253965.1. Taxonomy (GTDB): domain Bacteria; phylum Actinomycetota; class Acidimicrobiia; order Acidimicrobiales; family Iamiaceae; genus JBBSGQ01. The sequence continues at coordinate 8,099 of JBBSGQ010000151.1, forward strand.
GTGACCTCGGGCTTGGTGACAGTGCTCATCGGAACCTCCAGATAGTTAATTGCTCAACAACTTAGCGCAATAAGTTCAACTGTCAACCATTTCTTGAGTACGCTTCCGCGATGGCAGGAACGCGGTGGCTCGATGACGACGAGATGCGCGCCTGGAGGGCCTTCGTCACGACCAGCGTCCGGCTGTTCGAAGTGCTCGAC